>NZ_DJHW01000066.1:0-35549 GCF_002433295.1 Pseudoalteromonas sp. UBA6610
GGTGGTACATAGGTAATGGCAGAGTCGTTAGTAAATAAGGCGTTACTTTGTTCAAGCCCTGCACTTAATTGAATTTTTGCTGCTTCTCGTTTTGTTTGTACCTGGGCGTATATGTTTTCAAATTGTTGTTGTGAAAGACTTTGCTCGTTAGCAAGGTCTTTTAAACGGGCTTGCTCTAATTGGTTAAGTAAATAGCTACTGTGTAACTTACTATTGTTGGCAATAAGTGATTGAGCCTGTTCAATATTGTTATTTTGAATTGCGTTTCTTACAGGCGTCATTTGGCTTGCATAGTCGTTAAATAAATCATTAAAGCCTATGGTGCTGCATCCACTTAATATAAAACAAACACTTAAAATTATACTTTGGCGCACTGAGCACTCCTATATAGTTAGGTTTTAAAGATTAACATACTCTGGTTTTGGATTTGTGTGAAATAGTGTAAAAAAGCGTAGCCTACTTTAGGGCATATAGACCTGTGAGGATTTAAAAACTATTCTCCCTAAGGTCAGCGCGCGTTAGTTAAATTACGTGTATTTAAGGTAGGCAAATCATCATGAATAGCTTGTGAATACCAGAGGATAGACGCGTAATTCCAGCAATTTAGCAGTATATAAAGTTATAATGCTGCGAATAAGATTAGAGTAATTACAACAATGCCGCTTTACAGTTAAATGGCTCAGCTGTTTAAATACAGAGCTGGCTGAGCAAGCCAATTTAAAGCATCTCATTATAAGGTTTTAGTTAAGGAGCGATTTTGAAAGCCACTTTATACACCCTCGTTGCATTAATAGCCTTTGCGGCAAATTCTTTACTTTGTCGTATGGCGTTAGCGCAAGGTTATATTGATGCGTGGAATTTTACAATTATCAGGCTCGTAAGTGGTGCCGTGTGTTTAGGCTTAATTATGGCTGTATATACGTATAACCTTAAGCGTAAGGGCGCGCTTAATAACGCTATTTTAAGTGATACCGGAAGTTGGCGAAGCAGTATTAGTTTATTGGTATATGCACTTTGCTTTTCTATTGCTTATATAGAGCTAGATACAGGCACCGGTGCGCTTATTTTATTTTCGGCGGTGCAACTTACCATGATTGGTTGGGGCATATATAAAAAAGAGCAGCTGAGTAAATTGCAGTGGGGGGCTTTTTTTGTCGCGTTAGCTGGATTTGTGTATTTAATGTTGCCCTCTGCCGCTGTGCCTTCTTTGTTAGGGGCCTCGCTTATGGCGTTAAGTGGTGTTGCATGGGGCGTTTACAGTATACGTGGTAAAGCGTGTGTATCGCCGCTGCGGACCACTGCCTTTAACTTTATAAGAAGCTTAGTGGCTATTCCTGTTTTATTACTTGTAGCAATAGGCTATTTAAAAACAGTAAGTATGCAAGGGGTGTTACTAGCGTGCGCTTCGGGCGCCATTGCATCAGGCATTGGTTACAGTATTTGGTATGTGGCCATGCCGCTACTAAAAAGCACGCAAGCGGCGGTTGTACAGTTATGTGTGCCTGTACTAGCTGCTATCGCTGGTATGTTGTTTTTATCTGAGCAGGTAACAGTGGAGTTTATTATTGCAAGCTCACTAATACTCGGCTCGGTATTGGTGTTTATATTAAATAAGCATACAGCGCGGTAATGCCAAGAAAAGCCCGCTATTAAGGCGGGCTTACATTTGTTATAAAACGTTTATATAGCGCGGGTAAATTATCTAAAATAGCTGACTTACCCTCTAAATCGCTGTTGCTTATACATTCGTAAAGCATCGCTTCGCTCAATGTGTTTACTAACCGCTGAGATTGCTTAATATGGCTAATATGCCAAAGTTCAGGTGCTACGCCGCCTAAATCCTGTTTGTAGGGGCGATAAAAACCATATTTAGCTAGATTTTTATCAAGCCACTGGCTGAGTGGCGCAAATGGCCCCCCATGTTGATATTCATCAGGGGTAAGTTGCAGCTTATAGTCATCGTTAATTGCAGCGGTATCATACACATCAAGGTCGGTACCTAAATGATGCCGACTAGCCCCTGGCATGGCAGAGTAAAGCATAATAGCCGTGCATTTTTCCAGCTCATTTAGTTGGCTTAAATCCACTATCAGTTGCTGTTTATTAAAAACAGGGCGTATACCTAAAAACTTGTTATTCCAAATCATAGCTTGGCGATTAAAATCGCGAAAACTTGAGGCAATAGTCAACTCAAAACCAGCATTTTTAGCGCCATTTTGCAGGGCTAAAAAGTCATCAATAATATCAGTATGTAGCCGGTGCGATTGAATCTCAGTGAGGTGTGTATCACTTTGCCCAGTGATACACATTGCTAATGTATTGGTATCGAGTGCCATTAGGTTAACAATTGCTCTAAAATTTGCTCGTAAATATCAGCTAAAGCGATTAAATCATCGGTGCTTACACATTCATCTACTTTATGAATAGTGGCGTTGCGCGGGCCTAGTTCAATCACTTTTGCGCCTGTTTGCGCTATAAAGCGCCCATCTGATGTACCCCCGGTGGTTTCGAGGTTAGTGGTTAAGCCCGTGACAGATTTAATCGCATTTACGGTGGCATCAACTAACGGGCCATGCTCGGTAATAAACGGCAAGCCATTTACTATCCAGCTTAATTCGTAGTTTAAGTCATACGTTTGTAAAATAGCATTAACCCGTTCTTGCAGTTGCTGATGAGTTACTTCGGTACTAAATCTAAAATTAAATTGCACCTCAAGCTCGCCCGGTATGACATTCCCGGCCCCCGTGCCACCATTTATATTTGATACCTGGAAGCTGGTTGCAGGGAAAAATTCATTGCCGTTGTCCCACATGGTTTGGCTCAGTTCAGTAATGGCGGGGGCAGCCAAATGAATTGGGTTTTGTGCTAAGTGGGGGTAGGCTACATGGCCTTGCACACCTTTTACTTTTAAAAAGCCAGTAAGGGAGCCACGACGGCCATTTTTCACTACATCACCGAGTACATCTCGCGATGAAGGCTCACCCACTAAGCACATATCAATTTTTTCGCCGCGTGCTTCAAGCGTGTCTATTACTTTGGTTGTGCCGTTGATAAAGGGGCCTTCTTCATCGGAGGTAATTAAAAATGAGATAGAGCCTTTGTGATCAGGGTTTTTAGCTACAAAGCGCTCAGTAGCAACAAGCATTGCTGCCAGAGAACCTTTCATATCAGCTGCGCCTCGGCCATGCAGCAAACCATCTTCAATTAAGCCTGAAAATGGCGGGTGCTGCCAGTTTTGTGCAGGGCCTGTAGGGACAACATCGGTATGGCCTGCAAAACAAAAGTGTGGCGACTCGTTTCCTTTTCGGGCCCATGTATTGAGTGTATCGGTAAAAAACAACGACTCGATATTAAATCCTAGGGCTTTTAAACGCTCGTTCATCATTGATTGGCAACCCGCATCTTCAGGGGTTACCGACTCGCGCTGAATAAGCGCTTGTGCAAGTGCAATTACTTCATGTGTCATTATTTAAATATCTCATCGTATTGCGCAGCTTTAAAGCCTAAGTGGTAGCTGTTGTTATTAACAAGCACTGGGCGCTTGATCATAGCTGGTTGCTCTACAAGTAATGTTATAGCCGTGTCTTTGTTTAGGTTTTGCTTTTGCTCATCAGCGAGTGCGCGATAGGTTGTACCACGCTTATTAACTAACTGTTCCCAGTCAATATGCTCAGCAAATTCGCTTACAAGCTGCTCGTTTACACCGTCTTTTCGGTAATCGTGAAAGGTAAAATCTATGTTGTTGTCGGCGAGGTATTTTTTGGCTTTTTTAATGGTGTCGCAATTACTAATGCCGTAAAGAGTGATCATAGGTTTAGTTCTTCTTAATAATAGTTAAAAGGGGGTCTACACCCGCATTTACGTGCGTGTGTGAATAATGAAAAGTGCCTAAGTTATGGCCATTTAATAGTACTAAGCTGGCCAGTAAGGGCGATTTAAGTTCGCGTAAATCAAAGTAAGCTAAGCGCTGCCCTTTGCTTATTTTGCTGCCATTTAGCTGTGCAATATGTGTGTGTGTAATAGGCTGCTGCGCCGGTAGTGACAAGTTAATGAGAACCTTTAAACCGTTATTTGCTTGGAGAATAAATTCACATCCTGCATTTTTAACCTGCACTAGAGTGCCATCAAAGGGCGCTAAAATTTTATGATTACTTAGTGCAACCAACATAGTTGGCCCAAGGGTAGAAAATTTAAAAAAGGGCTCAGGGTGCAGGTTCAAATCAATGACTTTGCCGCTAAAGGGGCTGGTAATTTTTAATGCGCTGGCGGGGAGCTTATTTTGCGCTAAAAATTCGATAGAGGCTGTTCTCATTTATTGATCTACTACTAAATTGTAGCCATCGTTTTTAAGTGCAGTGATGGCTTGCTGCGCAGTGTGTTTTTTTACCAAAATATAATCTGTGTCGTAGGTTGAGATAGAAAAAATAGAAATATTAGCCTTTGCAAGCACGCCAGATATATTGGCCATAATCCCCGTTAAAGAAAACCCCAACGGGCCAACCACTTCAAGTGCTTGCCAATCAGGCTCTGTATCTAAACACTCAATAGCAAAATGACTAGGGCAAACAATAGAAAGCTCATCGTGAGTTTTAGAAATAAAAAATAGGGGTAATTTTAATAGCGCTACAGGAATGTCTGCATCCACTTCTAAACTATGAATTGACAACAGCGTGCTGTGTAATTGTAATGTTTGTTTTGACATTAATAACCTGCAAACAGCGTATAGAGTCAGTTAATAGTATAGATTATTGGCTTTAAATTAAAGGTGTAACAGCCACTAAAATAAAGGCTGTGTGACTGTGGGTAATAAGGATTTAAAACTTACCCACAGTTTCTGTGGATAAGTATGGGAATTGGTAGGTATAAATAGCCTAACTAACTAATTAATAAGTAAATATTAGCTAGGCTATAAAAAGCACTAGTTTGATTTAGGCGTTTTCGAGCGCTTCAACTTGAGCTGCTTGAATAGCCGTAAGTGCAATGGTGTACACTATGTCATCGACTAATGCGCCACGGCTTAAATCGTTAACGGGCTTTCGCATACCTTGTAGCATAGGCCCTATGCTGATTAAATCGGCACTACGTTGTACGGCTTTGTAGGTTGTGTTACCGGTATTAAGGTCTGGGAAAATAAATACCGTAGCTTTACCGGCTACTGGGCTATTGGGTGCTTTTTTAAGAGCAACATTTTCCATAATCGCAGCGTCGTATTGCAATGGCCCATCAATAATTAAATCTGGACGTTTTTGTTGAGCAATTTGCGTGGCTTCACGCACTTTTTCAACATCGGCGCCAGAGCCAGAAGTACCTGTGCTGTAGCTTATCATGGCAACACGTGGCTCTATGCCAAACGCGGCTGCAGAATCGGCTGACTGAATAGCGATATCTGCTAATTGTTCTGCATTAGGGTCAGGGTTAATTGCACAGTCGCCATATACCAGTACTTGGTCGGGCAGCAGCATAAAAAACACAGACGATACAAGTGATGACCCTGGAGCGGTTTTAATTAACTGCAGCGGTGGGCGAATTGTATTAGCTGTTGTGTTAACAGCGCCAGATACTAAGCCATCGACTTTACCTTGCTCAAGCATCATAGTGCCCAGTACAACATTATCTTGTAATTGCTCTTGTGCTACGACTTCTGTTAAGCCTTTGCTTTTACGAATTTCGACCATAGGTGCAACATAGTCGTTAATCACCGATTTTGGCTCAACAATACTTACATGTTCGTTAAGCTCAATACCTTGTTGCTCGGCAATACGCATTATTTCATCGCGATCGCCAAGTAATACTGTTTTTGCAATTCCACGTTGTCCACAAATAGCCGCGGCTTTAATAGTACGCGGCTCATTTCCTTCAGGAAGCACCACTGTTTTAGCCGCTTTACGGGCTTTATCAGTAAGTAAATAACGAAACGCAGGAGGAGAGAGCTTACGTGTTTTGCCAACATTTTTTGCAAGCGTATCGAGCCAATCAGAATCGATATATTCTGCGTTGTGATCTTTTACTTTTTCAATACGTTGGTCATCATCGCTTGGTACTTCCATATTAAAATTATGCAGTAGTAATGATGTACGCCAAGTATCGGCCTCTGTGGCTAAAATAGGCAAGCCTGTTTGCATTGCTTGTTCACACAGCGCCATTATACGCGGCTCTGGTTCAAAACCACCGGTAAGTAAAATAGCACCAATTTTAGTGCCGTTCATGGCCGACAAACACGCAGCGACTAAAATATCTGAACGATCGCCTGGGGTGACTAATAATGCGCCCGGTGTAAAGTGGTTCAATATGTTTGATACAGTACGCGCACAAAATGTAATACGGCGTAAGCGACGGTGTAGCATGTCGCCTTCGTTAATAATGGTGGCTTTTAAATACGCGCTTAAATCTTTAACGCGCGGCGCAACTAAATCAAAGTCCCACGGGATGGCGCCTAACAGCATAAATGGGTTTTTTCTAAAAATAGGTAAAGAGGCTAAACGGTTTAATTCGTTATCGAGCTCTTCTGCTTTGTATGAATCGACCAAATCAGCGCGGGCGCGGCCTTCTTCATCAAGCGGGGCATTCACTTTGTTAAAAATACAGCCTAAAACACGCGGGTGATCAATGCCACCATAATACCCAGCAGCAATTTCTAAACGGTCTTCAATTTGCGTAATGGTGTAATTACCAGGGGTTAATACAAATACAATATCGGCACCCAGAGTTTGGGCTATTTCGCGGTTTACACGCCCTGCATAAGGTTGGCGGCGAGTAGGCACCATACCTTCAATAATAGCCACTTCGTCATCGTTAATTTTACTTTCAAAGCGCTCTACTATTTCTTCAAGTAAATCATCGCCTTTACCATCGCCAATCATTTGCTCTGCATAACTTAATGCAAAGGGAGTTGGTGGGGTAATTGATGAGCCTTGCATAATAATTTGAGTTGATTTTTCAGGGCCTGTTTCACCCGTACGTGGTTGGGCTATTGGCTTGAAAAAGTTAACTTTTACGGTTTTTTGCTCAAGCGCACGCACTAACCCGACAGAAACAGATGTTAAACCAACACCCGTAGAAACCGGAATTAACATAATACGACGTGCCATAATTAAAGCTCCTTCACAATGTTAGCGGCATCAAGGGCTATTACCCATTCTTCATTAGTTGGCATTACAACCGCTTTAGTGATCGCGTTGTCAGAGCTAATAATGCCTTCATTACCAAATCGCGCATCTAAGTTGGCTTGTTTATCGCAATCTAAGCCTAAAAACGCCAGTTGTGTGATTACTTTTTCGCGGATAATATCTGAGTTTTCGCCTATACCACCGGTAAAAATAAGCGCATCTAACTGCTGTAATGGCACCATGTAGGCGGCAATTTGTTTAGCAAGGCGGTAGCAAAAAATGTCAAGCGCAAGGGCGGCTTTTTCATGGCCAGCTACAGCGGCTTCTTCTATGGTTCTGCAGTCGTTAGACAGTTCACTAATACCTAACAAACCACTTTCTTTATTCAGTAAGTTGTCGATTTGTTTTGCATCATAATTAAGTTGTGTCGTTAAAAAGTTAAATAAACCAGGGTCGATATCACCACTGCGGGTGCCCATTACTAACCCAGCAAGCGGGGTTAAGCCCATGCTAGTATCTACACTTTTACCGCCTTTAATTGCACACACAGAACAACCATTACCTAAATGCGCACTAATAAAGTTGCTTTGCTCAACAGGCTTATTAATTAATTTAGCGGTTTGGCCTGCTACATAATAGTGGCTTGTGCCGTGCATACCGTAACGGCGAACACCGTGCTCTGTGTATAGCTTGTAAGGGAGTGCATATAAGTAGGCTACTTTATCCATGGTTTGATGAAATGCAGTGTCAAAAACAGCAACCTGTGGCAAACCAGCAAACGAAGCCTGCGCTGATGAAATACCCAGTAAGTTTGCATGGCCATGTAAAGGGGCAAGGCTTGAAGCATCTGAAATACCCGCAATGACTTTTTCATCTACTAATGCAGATTGAGTAAAGTGCTCACCACCGTGAACAACACGATGGCCTACGGCAATTAAATGCTCATCTAAGTGGTGATCTTTAATTAGGCTCACAAGCGTATTAATGGCTTCACCATGCGCTTGATTAGCAGCTAAGGTGATAACGGTTTTATCACCTTGGTATTTATATTTAATAGATGGATTTTCTGAACCTAGGCGTTCAGCTAAGCCCGAAATAATTTCATGCCCGTTATCAGCATCAATAATGGCAAATTTTAAACTCGAACTACCACAGTTTAATACTAAAACGTGTTGTGATTTAGAGGGCGTAGTTGGCATAGATACAGTTTCCATAAACAATAAATTTAGTAAGTGTACGTTAAGATATGAACAATACACTTAAGGTGCAAATTAAAGGTAAACTTAGCCACCATATAGGTGATAAAAAAGCGACTAAAGTCTAATTTATAAGATGAGTATTTTAACCCAGTTAATAAATTTAGTTTAGTGTTTAGTTGCTTATATATACAAAAACAATAACTTTTACTGCTAAAGTGTGAAGCTATTTATTTGTGTTACACTTACAGGCAGTGGCAAGCAGGCGCTACGGGTTTAAAAGTTTAGATGTGAGGAGTCATGATGCAAAAAAGTGTGATGTCACAATTACAAACGGGTAGGTTATATGCAAAAAAATGGCCTATGCGTAAAGAGTTAGCACCGCTGTTTAACGAATTTAAAGTAATTAAGGCAACCGAGCTGGCAATTACTGTAATGCCAATATTAGCCATGCTTACGTTATTTTTTCAGCTTAACTATTTAGGCCCCGATTTTTTACCGCAAGCGATTGCCAGTGCATTGTTTTTTTTATCGTTGCCGTTGCAAGGCTTGTTTTGGTTAGGTAAGCGAGCCGAAACACCATTAGAACCGAGCATGCAAAAATGGTACAACGAGTTATATACCAAAATGGTGGCAAATGGCTACCAAGCCCAAATAAGCGAAAACAAGCCCCGTTATATGGAGCTTGCACACTTACTAAAAGACATGTTTGATAAAATGGATAAAGCGTTTACTAAAGAGCAATTTTAGAGCGCATTTAATTATAAGTGTATGAGCAGAGCGCACGCTTTGCTCCATTTATTTATAGCACTCCCTCTGGCATATGAGCTTACTCAATATAGCTGGGCAGTAACTTCTTCACTAACACTCGTTATTAAAACATCAATCGGCTTTACTAAACTCGGTAATGTAAAACGATAGGGTGACGCTTTGGGCGCCTTTTTCTTCAAGAGTTTGCCAATGTTCAGGTCTAAATTTCCACGCAAATGGTGTCATCATTATTAAATTTTTAATATCTGAAAAATTAAGCGTAACCTGCTCTGTAATGAGCTTTTGATCTGCTTTTATAAAGCCGCTTGGCGTGTCAATTTCAGTGTGTTTTGCTACATCTGCATAAATATATTCTTTAAGCTCTTTTAAATGCCACGGCCCTGGGCTTGCAACTACTAATGTGGCATTTGGCGCTGCTAAACGCGCTAGCTCTTGCTCAAACAAAGGCGCAAAAACACTCAGCAATACGTCAGCAGTGCCTGACTTAAAAGGCGCCTGGCTAATTGATGCAACGCTAAAATGACATTGTGGGTATCGTTTTGCTGCATATTTTACGGCTGATTTAGAAATATCGACGCCGTATACCTGCGCCTCTATTTTATCTGCAATGGCATGAGTATAAAATCCTTCGCCGCAGCCTAAATCTATTAGTACGTTTGGTTTGCGCTCACTAATTATATTACTTAATGCGCGCTGTAAAAATGCGTAAAAGCCTTGCTCTAAAAAAGCACGCCTTGCTTGTACCATCTCGAGCGAATCACCCGGTTGCCTTGAGTTTTTGTGTTGCACCGGTAATAAATTTACATAGCCTTCTTTGGCAAAGTCGAAGGTGTGATTATTGTCACATCGAAGTGATGAACTATGTTTTAAAAGTGCGTGGTTACATAAAGGGCATTGGTATTGCAGACTCATGAGTCTAGGTAGTCCTTATCATAAAAAGTTTTGACCCAGTGTGGCCGATAAGTGATCAAAAGCGTAATGGCCATACCGTTAAGCATTGCCTCAGGAAACCAAATGATAGCACTTAGGTATACGTAATTATCTGCCAATTCTTGCCAATTATATTGCCCTATAAGCAAATAAAACAAAGCCCCTAAGCTTATTTTTAGACATGCAATAAAGCCTGCCAATATAAAAGAGCACACAAAAATATAAACAAAAAAGTGACGCGGTAAATACTGATAACTCATTATAAAGCCAAGGTAGCTTAATAATGTAGGAATAAATGCACCAAACAGTATTTGCATGGGCAAAAGATTAAGATCAATGTTTGCAAAAGCCGCCAATAGGGCACTAGCCAGCAGGCTACTTAAAATAGCAAGGCGCCACCCTAAAATTAGCGTTGCGGCAGTTACACCTAAAATGTGTAAATCAAGACCGCTTAAAATACCCGCTTTAATTTGCCATAACATGGCAAACACTAACGCACACGCAAGCACCCCTATTTGCCGTGCAGGCGTTTTATAAAGTGCTTTATAGGTATTTTTTTCTACGCTTATAAAGGTAATAATTAAAACAAGGGCCCAAAGGAGCCCTTGCATTTTAAGCGTTAACATAGCAATTATTTAAAGGTTGACCAAATTGGCGCATGGTCAGAGGGCTTTTCTATGCCGCGTAATTCGTAATCTATGCCGGTATCAATACATCGCTCGGCAAGGGCATGGGTAGCAAGTACAACATCAATGCGTAGGCCACGATTATCTACAAACCCTTTAGAGCGATAATCAAACCACGAGTATTTGTCGCTTGTTTCAGGGTTTTGCTCTCTGAAGGTATCTTTAAAGCCCCAATTTAATAATTTAGCAAGCCATTCGCGCTCCTCTGGTTGAAACGAGCACTTACCTGTTTTAAGCCAGCGTTTAGCGTTTACTTCACCAATACCAATATCTAAATCGGTAGGCGAAATATTGATATCGCCCATAACTATAACGTTTTCATCGGGCGTGTGGTTTGTTTCTAAATGGGTCATTAAATCTTTGTAAAACTGACGCTTATAAGGGAATTTTATTTCGTGATTTATATTATCGCCTTGTGGGAAATAACCATTCATTACCGTTAGGTCGCGGCCATTTTCTTGCTCAACTGTCACACTTATCATGCGTTTTTGTGCTTCTTCAGTGTCGCTGGCAAAACCTTTTAAGACCGATTTAGGCTCATTTTTGCATAACATTGCCACACCGTAGTGCGCTTTTTGACCATGAAAATAAACGTGGTAACCCATTTTTTGTACGTCCTCGAGAGGGAACGCCTCATCATGAACTTTAATTTCTTGCAAACCAATAATGTCTGGCTGGTGTTTATCTATAATTGCTTGTAACTGGTGTAAGCGAGCTCGCAGACCATTGATATTGAAAGAAATAACCTTCATAAAATTTACCTTTAATTAGACTCTGTTTTTATAACTAAATTGTATCAGTAAATAAGCCTACATAACATGATCGAAATGAGAAAATAGCTGCGCAAATGTTGATCAATTGGTGCGTAAAGTTTAAACATTGTAAATGCTTTATTAATTATTTAAATAAATAAAAAATTCAATTGATCTCGTAATTATTGAATATATAATGCGCAAAAATTACTTGTTTAGTCGTTCAAATAGGATCTCTCTCATGAAAACACAATTACTTTTAGCTACTGCTTTATTAGCCTCTGCGTCTGTATCAGCAAAAAGCAACACTTACTTTAGCCAAGATAATAAACTTGAATCTAAATTATGTGTATTAAGTGCAAATGAAGGCTTTAGCGCAGCGCGTAAAGAAGCAGCACAACACGGTGTATACTTATCGCGTTTTTCTAAAAGTGTTTTATGTAATGGTCAAGATATTCGTGACATTGCTAAAAAAGTAACGTCTAACCAAGCTGCTGAATCAAAAGTTGAAGTGTTTGCAAAAGATGCACACCAAGAAACACAGTTATGTATCACAGCGTTAAAGCAAGGCCTTGCGCCTGTTCGCCAAAAAATTGGTAACTTAAACTCATTAAAGTGTAACGGACAAAACGTAACTGAATTTGTAAAGCGTTACCAAAACGCAGCAATCTAATTGCGCGGTAACATGTAGATTAAAATAATGCCCAGTTTGTACTGGGTATTTTTTTGCAAAAATTACAAGGTATGCAGCAATCATTGCAAAGCTAAGTAATTGATTAATGTATATAAAATAAGCTAAATACACGTAACTTATTGATTGTTGGCGGCTTGTGCACTTTGGCATTGGACTTGTATTAGTTAAAGTGACATTTACTAACTACAAGGATACGTCTTATGAAAAAGTTAACACTCGCAACAACTATTTTAGCTTCGTTAAGTTTAGCCGCTTGTGCCTCAAACCAAGGCCTTGAAAAAATCGATAGCGATTTTGCAAGTTTAGATAACGACAGTGATGGTTATATTTCAAAAGTAGAAGCAGATGACGATAGCATCTGGGGCCACTTTTCAAATATTGATACCAATATGGATAACGAGATCAGTCGTAAAGAATTTAACACTTACATGCAGTTAAATACCGGTAAGGTAGCGACTGACAGCGAAGTAAGTGAGTCGGCATTTAAAGCTAAAATAGCTAAATTTGATAAAATCGAAAATGATTTTAGAAGTTTAGATAACGACAAAAATGGTTACATCTCAGTAGAAGAAGCTGACGATGATGATATTTCAAACCATTTTGGTTACATGGATGGCAACAATGATAAGCGCATCAGTAAAGGTGAGTTTAAAGGCTACATTAGCAAATACGGTAAAGCCGTTGCTGAAGATGATGCACTAAAGCATTATAAAAACAGCTAATATTAGCTAAATACGCTACACATAAGAGCCAGCATTAATTGCTGGCTTTTTTGTGCATTTAATTTGTTTTAAAAGCAGATATATTTTCCCCCTTTTGCGATGTTCTGTCATAATAGATGGCTACGTATTTTAAAGGGCAAAGCAAAATATTATGGCGGGTCGTCGAATTAGTGATGAACAATTAATTGAGATCATTGAAGCGGCTATATTTGTCGCAGACAAACCTGTTAGCAAACGCCACTTAAAAGATACTGTATTGGCTGATTTAGCTATTTCAATGTCACGAATTAACACTGCAATAGACGCTATACATACCCACTATCAAACACGTGGCATTAAGCTAGTTGAAGTAGGCAGTGGCTATCGCTTTCAAGCGTGTAGTAGTTTAAGCCCTTGGCTTAGTAATTTATGGCAAGAACGGGCACCTAAGTACTCTCGCGCACTACTAGAAACATTGTCGTTAATTGCCTACAGGCAACCAATAACGCGTGGTGAAATAGAGCAAGTACGAGGTGTAACAACCGGATCAGCAATTATTAAAACCCTCCTTGAGCGAGAGTGGGTTAAAGTAGTTGGGCATAAAGAAGTACCTGGTAAACCAGCGCTTTATGCAACAACAAAATTATTTTTAGATTATTTTTCGTTAACCGGTCTAGATGAACTCCCTGCATTGCCAGCGCAACAGGAAAGTAAAATAAACCAGTTATTAAGTGATCCTTCTGTGAGAGAACCATCCGAATGAGTATTCAAGGTGAAAAGTTACAAAAAGTCCTAGCCCGTGCAGGGGTAGGCTCACGACGTGAAATGGAAAAATACATTGATGCAAACCGCGTTAGTGTTAATGGTAAAGTGGCTAAATTAGGTGACCGTGTTGAGGAAACAGACTTAATACGTGTTGATGGCCACAGCGTAAAAATTGAAGAAAAAGCCGACCGTATTTGTCGTGTAATTATGTACAACAAGCCAGAAGGGGAGTTAAGTACACGTAAAGACCCAGAAGGACGTCGTACTGTTTTTGACCGTTTACCACGCATAGACGGTGAGCGTTGGATTGCTGTTGGTCGACTAGATATTAACACGGCAGGTTTAATGTTATTTACCAATGATGGTGAGTTAGCGAACCGCTTAATGCACCCAAGTTATGAAGTTGAGCGTGAATATTCAGCCCGTGTATTTGGTGAAGTGACCAATGAAACCATTAAAAACCTAACGCGTGGCGTAGAGCTTGAAGATGGTCCTGCTAAATTTTTAACGGTTAAATCTTTGGGTGGTGAAGGCATTAACCGCTGGTACAATGTAACGCTAAACGAAGGACGTAACCGCGAAGTTCGCCGCTTATGGCAATCTCAGGATGTAGAAGTATCGCGCCTTATTCGTATTCGTTACGGAAAATTAGAGCTAGATAAGCGCCTTCCTCAAGGTGGTTGGGCTGAACTTGATTTAGAAACCGTTAACTATTTACGCAAAACCGTTAAATTAGGCCGCGAAACACAAACTAAACTGTCGGTTATGCCTGAAAAACGCAAAGACAAGCGTGCTAAAATTAACCAAATTCGTAAAGCGGTTAAAAAGCATAACCAACGTGTTAAGCAAACTAAGCGTAAGTAATACTAACCCGCAATAATACTTAATCATTTTGCGGGGCTAAACGTGTCGCTACCTAGGTAAAAAAATGCTCATTTAGCACAGCTAAATAGCGAATTTTTTGCCTAGCGATCAACACGTTTTTCTAGCCTTAAAATAGATAATTTAATTAAGCGAATTGGTATAATTACAAAAAATTACCGACAAAAAAGCCGCAATGTATGCGGCTTTTTTTATAATTAAAAATGTAGTTTACTTTTTTTGTTGCGCATCGAGAGATTCACCGTTTACATCGCTCGAGTCATCACTCATTAAATATAAATACGTTGGCATTAAATCTTCTGGGGTAGCAAGCTTATCGCGATCCTCCCCTGGGTAGGCTGATGCGCGCATAGAGGTACGCGTTGCGCCAGGGTTTATACAATTTACACGGATATTGGTTTTACCTACTTCGCAGGCCCATGTTTGCATCATGCCTTCAACTGCAAATTTAGATATTGCATAAGGCCCCCAAAATTCGCGCCCTTTACGGCCAACGCTTGATGAAGTGAAAACAATAGAGGCATTTTCTGATTTACGCAGCACAGGGAATAGCGCTTTGGTGATCATTGCTTGCGCAGTAACATTCACTTTCATGATGTTTTCAAACGTAGAAGAGCAAAAGTGCTCAAGTGGCCCTAGCGACCCTAAAATACCGGCATTATTTAATAAGCCGTCTAATCGGCCAAATTGACTTTCGATTGTAGCTGCTAAATCACGGTAGTTTTGTTTTGTCGCGCCTTTTAAGTCCATTGGCACAATAGCAGGCTGAGGGTAACCAGCATTGACAATCTCATCGTAAACGCATTCGAGCTTATTTGTTGTTTTACCAAGTAAAATAACTGTCGCGCCATGCTTTGCGTAGGTAATTGCTGCTACGCGGCCAATACCATCGCCGGCACCTGTAATTAAAATAACTTTATTTTGAAGTGCATTTGGAGTTGCTTGATAAGTTTGCATATAAATACCAATTTATAAAATTTTTTTGATTTTAACATAGCAAATCGTCAAGTAATCGAATTTATTGAAAATTTAGGTGGCGGAATTATAAACTTTACGTTAAGTTTAACTGGTCTAATGTCTCATTAATAAACTGATTACATTGTTTTAACTTTACTACACTGATTAAACACACTTACTTTGAACGAACACACTATAAAAATAAAGATATGTGCGGAGCCAACAATATGAAAAAAATGCTACTCTCACTCTCGGTTACAGCTGCGTTAGCAGGTTGTGGCGGCGGAGAAACATTAGAAGATGTTAAAAACGATACTGCAACCATAATACCTAATGCCACGGTGACCTTTGACCCTGCGAATGGGGTTTTATCTGTCCCTAACGATTTATTAATGAGCGGCACTCAAGACGGCACAATTAATATTCCAGGTGAATTAGACGATGATAACGTCTCTGTGCCTCGCACTGCTTATGCAGATCCGCAATTAGCGCTAGGTGCTTTAGATGGCTGGTCATCGCAAGTGCCTTACAAAATTGATTTAACTTTCCCTACAGGTGTATCGCTTGATGAAACCTCTGCAGCGTCGCCTGGTACAGTAAGAATTTTTGAAGTGGTTATGGGCGCAAGCTTAACTGATGCCGAATGTGCTGTTGTTACAGCTGGTTCAGCGTGTAAATTGGTAGGCGAATTAACCTATGGCGTAGACTTTATTTCTCAAGCCTCAGGCGACGCAGTTGCTATTATCCCATTAAAGCCTTTCACACCAGGAAGTTCATACATAAATGTATTAACCACTGGATTAAAAGACTCTCAAGGGCGTTCTATTCAGCCTTCTTCTACTTACGCTTCTGTAAGTGAAGAAGCGCCATTGATTACTGATGCTCAGCTTGGTCTTCAAGCGGCAGTAAATAGCTATGAGAATGTGGTTGTAAGCTCAGGTGATATTACAAAAGATGATATTATATTTTCTGCTGCTATGACCATTCAATCAGCAGGTCCTGTGCTTGGCACAATTAAAAACTTACTGGCAGCTAGCTTACAAAATGATGCTTTGCCAACACCAATGGTAAGTGTACCTGAACAAGCAATGGTAAATGTGCAGCAAGTATTTGCAGCTGCGGGTGTTAGCGTATCGGATGCGTTCTCTGGTGTGCAATATTTAAAAGGTAGCGTTATGTTACCTATGTATTTAGGCACCCCAACAGGCACTGAAATAAGTGATTTAAATGATACATATTGGCAAGGTATGTGTGACAACGCGGTAGCTGTTTTAGGTTACAAAGCTGCAGCAGGCGAAGCTTTCCCTGCAGAGCCAATTAGCGATAATGATGGGCTTTGTGCTGCGTTAAGTGACGGACAGTTGCGTGATTTAGGTTTAGACACTACACGCCATTTAACTAAGTATAACTCTATTCCTAAAGTGCAAAGCATGGCGAATGTGCCAGTGCAAATAACCAAACCTATTTTACCGGTTATTAATTTTATTCGTGATTCACAAGGTCTTGATCCAATTGAAATGCCAGTAACTGGCTGGCCAGTTGTTATTATGCAACACGGTATAACAACAGACAAAGAAAGCATGTTGGCATTAACTGCACAACTGTCAATTCAAGGTTTTGCCACAGCGGCGATTGACCATCCTCGCCATGGTGAGCGTGGTGTAGATGTTGATGCTGATGGGACAGATGACTTTAATGCAACGACGGGTTCAGTACTAAGTTACATGAATTTAAACTCTTTGTTAGTGGCTCGTGATAGCTTGCGTCAATCATCAGCAGATTTATTAGGCTTACGCTTAGGTTTAAACTTTATTAATGATGCGACAATTAACGCACAAGATGTAACCTATGTAGGGCATTCTTTAGGCTCTATTGTTGCACCTGCATTTATAGCTCAGGCTAATACTCCGCTTGCAGATACAATTGACCCATTATTTAAGGTAAACACGGTAGCACTTGCCAGTGGCGGTGGCGGTATAGCAAGCTTTTTACTTGAATCGGCTGCGTTTGGGCCATTTATTCAAGGCTCTGTATTATCGCAAGCTGGTACAGCAGAATCACAAGAGTTTAACGAGTTTTTACAAGCGGATGCTATTTCAAACTGTGGTACATTATTACCAGATATGGAAGCGTTTTTAACTTGTGGCTATCAGGCGTATGTAACCTCACTTACTACGGCAGGGGAAACTACAAAACTTGCTAACATTCAAGCGGTAATGACCGAGTTTGCTTTTGCAGCGCAAACAGCACTTGATAGCGGAGACCCAACAAATTACGCAGCAGCGGTAAATGCTTTAGGTACACCTGTATACACTAATGTAGTTGTAGGCGATGGCGCAGATAACAAACCAGACCAAGTTATTCCGCCAGCGGCAGCAAATAACCCTATATCGGGCACAATTCCGTTAGCAACATTTATGGGGCTTGAAACAGTAAGCACTTCACAAGCACTAAGTGAAACCCCAGCGAGTTATTTGGTGAAATTTACAAAAGGGCACCATGGCTCAATTTTAACGCCAGCACAAGACGATGCTCAAGCGGCAACTGTTGAGGGCAGTGCAGCAGCAAACGCTGAAATGCAGCTCCAAGTAGCTACTTATTTAGCTGCACGCGGGCGTATGTTATTAGTCAGTAACCCAGAGGTTGTGACTGATTAATCAGCAAATACCTTATTAACCTTGAAAAGCCACTGTTTAGTGGCTTTTTTTTGTTATAAAGCATGATAAATTAGCTTAAATTTATAAATGGAGAGACCAGTTGGAATTTTTATACGAATACGGTTTGTTTTTTGCTAAAACGGTTACCTTTGTTATTGCTATTGCAATTATTTTAACCCTTATTGTGGGTTCAGCAGTAAAGCCTAAAGCTAAAAAAGGAGCTATAGAAATAGACGATTTGTCTGAGCAACTAGATGACTTAAAACACAGTTTTTTAGAGAATACTTTAACTAAAAAAGAGTTAAAGGCGCATCATAAAGCGCAAAAAGTCGAGTCTAAAAAAGCGGCAAATGATGAGCCGAAGCCACGCCTATATGTTATTGATTTTATAGGTAGTATGGACGCTCATGAAGTTGAAAGCCTACGCGAAGAAGTGACCGCAATTATTGCCATTGCTAATCCTGAGAAAGATAAAGTATTAGTTCGCTTAGAAAGTGGGGGCGGCGTGGTGCATGGCTATGGTTTAGCTGCATCGCAATTACAGCGTTTTAAAACTGCAGGTATTAAGCTTTCGGTTTCTATTGATAAAGTAGCAGCGAGTGGCGGTTACATGATGGCCTGTGTGGCCGATGAAATATTAGCGGCTCCTTTTGCTATTGTTGGCTCTATTGGTGTAATTGCACAAATACCTAACTTTAATAAAATTTTAAAGAAAAACGATGTAGAGTTTGAGCAAATTACAGCTGGCGAATTTAAACGTACGTTAACCTTGTTCGGCGAAAACACAGATAAAGCCCGCGAAAAGTTTCGTGATGAAATAGAGCAAACACATGGTTTGTTTAAAGAGTTTGTAAGCAGCCAACGGCCAACACTTAATATTGATAATGTGGCAACGGGTGAGCATTGGTTTGCAACACAAGCAATTGAAAAGGGCTTAGTTGATGTAATTAAAACCAGTGATGATGCGTTATTAGAGCAACAAGCTGAGCGTCAAATATACAAAGTAAAATACAAAATTAAGAAAGGATTAAGTGATAAGTTAGCAATTGGGCTAAGTAGCTCTGTAAATAAAGCAGGCGTTAATTTAATGTCGCGTTTTAAAGCAATGAACCCATAAAACGTTATTAAAGGTAATAAAAAACCCTTGCATAGCAAGGGTTTTTTTATGGGCTTAAATAATTACTCAGTAGATTTGTGGTAATCTTCTAAGTCTTTAGCTGCGTTCGGGTCGTTAAATATTGTTTCATCTAATTGACCTTCTGATTTAGCAACCACACAAGTTACCATACAGTCACCCGTTATATTAACGGCTGTGCGCGTCATATCGAGTAACCTGTCAACACCAATAATAATTGCAATGCCTTCTACTGGTAAACCTACTTGGTTAAGTACCATTGCAAGCATGATTAAACCCACACCAGGCACACCCGCGGTGCCTACCGAGGCAAGCGTCGCGGTTAGAATAACCATTAAGTAATCAGAAATCGTTAAATCAACAGCAAACACTTGTGCAATAAATACTGTTGCCACGCCTTGCATAATGGCTGTGCCATCCATGTTAATGGTAGCGCCTAGCGGAATAGTAAAAGAGGCAACCGAGTTATTAGCGCCGAGTTTTTTGGTCGCAGTTTCAAGTGTAATAGGCATAGTCGCGCTTGAGCTTGAAGTGCTAAAACCAAATAAACACGCATGTTTCATTTTAGCTAAAAAGGTAAGTGGGTTAAGGCCTGTTAATACTTTTAAAATGATACTGTAATTAATAAATGCGTGAATTAATAACGCTGCCACGACTACAAGGAAGTACTTAGCCAGGCTGAGTATTAATCCCATTTCGATAGTGGTAAAAAGTTTAGCCATTAAAAAGAACACACCGTAAGGTGCAATGTTCATAAGTAGCGTTACTAGTTTTAAAATAACCGTGTTTAAATCTTCAAATACTGCGGCTACACGTTTACCTGCTTTGCCACTTAGCGCCATTGAAACACCAAATAAAAGCGCAAACACAATAACTTGCAGCATGTTCCCTTTAGCCATTGCTTCGAATGGGTTAGTAGGGAACATATCGATAATCACTCGCGCTAAGGTAGGGGCTTCTTTAGCATTGAAGCTTGCATCTGATGGCAGTGCAATGCCTTGACCTGGGTTAAATAATAACGCCAGTGAAATAGCTACGGTAATTGCCACGGCAGTTGTAACTAAATATAAGCCAATCGATTTACCACCTAAACGGCCTAATTTTTTAGGATCGCTCAAGCTACACGTACCACATACAAGCGATACAAATACCAGCGGCACAACCAACATTTTTAAGCTGGCAATAAAAATTTGTCCGCCAACATGGAAAAGGCCATCTACAAAAAAAGCTTTAATTGGCAAAGAGAATAACCCAAGAGGAATTAGATAATCGTCTTCACCAGCTAATATAGCCTGAAATAAAAAGCCTACTGCAATACCCAGTGCCATGCCAATCATGATACGGGTAGTTAAACTCATTGAACGTATTTTAGACATATTCCCTAATCTATTTTTTCAAATTTGCCATAGACTACCAGCAAGGAAATATTTACTACAGAAAAAAATAGCCTTTGCGGAATTATTTACATAAAAAAGTGACAAAAAACTGTGATATTAGACTAAGTTATAGGTTAACATTAGGTAAACAATTATATGAATAATAAATAGCTAACTAGGGAGAGGGCGATGCCTTTATTACGATGGCTAAGTATCTTGTTTATAAGCTCATTGGTAGCCGCTTGTGGCGGCGGTGGGTCGTTAGATAAAGATACATCCACTGGCGGAAGTGACGAAACAGAAGAGCTAAATTATGTAGTGTCTGTTCAAGGCTATAGTCAATCAAGTACAGATGAAGCGAATTCTGTTACAGCTGATGAACCGTTAACTATTTCGGCAATGCTCACTAATAGTGGGGCAGTTGTTGTTGGCGAAGTAGTCAATTTTAGTCTTAATGGTGACATCGGATCGCTAGATCCAGTTTCAGGCACGGTTTTAACCAACACTGATGGAGTAGCATCAATTACTCTGACGGCTGGCGACACTGCGGGGGCTGGTATTATTACCGCCACCTATATTAATGGTGAAGATACATACAGTGACTCCTTTGGTTTCACATCTGATGGCTCTGAGAGCGATGACTCCAGTGTGAATGGTACTATTGAACTTGATGTTTCAATTTTAGACAGTACTGGTTCACCATTTACAGCTGATAACCCCGTTAGCAAAGATAATAAAGGTACAGTTACTGCTACCTTGTTAGAAGAAGATGAACCTTTACAAGGCCAGCTAATTTCTTTTACAACTAATTACACTGGTAAAATCACACCTGTGTTAGGTACTGCATTAACAGACGCGAGTGGTCAAGCTTCCGTAACGCTCAGTAGCGGTGATTCAAAAGGTGCGGGTCAAGTCGTTGCTACCTATACGGATGAAAGCGGTAATAGCATCACTAAAGTTGCAGGCTTTATTTCAAATGGTGATGATGCACCTGTGGAAAGTGCTGAAGCAGAGCTTGATATCAAGTTATTACAAGGCTGTGCAAGTGATTGGGATGCTAATCGCAACACAACATCCCTCGAAGGCACCTATCTAGCATCTGGATGTAATGTTGTAAATCAATTCTCTTCTGATGAACTTATTGACGTTATGATTAAAGTCACAGATACAAGTTCTGGTGATGGTATTGATGGCATTATAGCTGAGTTATCTACAGACCTTGGTGCCTTGTTACCAGAATCAGGTAAAGCACTAACAGATAACTTTGGTTTTGCAATTTTAAAATTACAGCCAGGGGCAAACAGTGGTGCTGGAGAAGTATCTGTTACTGCTAAATCAGTTACTGCTTCAAAAGCATTTGAAATCGCTACAGCAGAATTAAGTGTTGAAATTTCAAATGGTTTATATAATAAATTAGATGAAGCTGGCAATGTGATTGATAACGAATTTGTGCCACTAGCAGCTGGAGCTACAACGGTTATTTCAGTAAATATTTATGATACAGATGGAGATTTGTTTGTAACTCCACTAGATGTTGAATTTACATCTGGTTGTGTTGAATCTGATCTTGCGGTAATGGATGGTACTGCAACGAGTATTAGTGGTATTGCAACAGCGACATACCGAAGTAATGGCTGTAACACATCACAAGGCGATACGGTTACAGCGACAGTGCTTACTGGTGGTACACCAAAAGTTGTTACAGTTAATGTACCTGTATCGGCTGCCGCAGTAAGCTCGATTGAATTTGTTGAAGCATCAGAAAATGTACTTGCACTAAAAGGGACTGGTGGAGTTTCTCGTAAAGAAATCAGCCAACTTACATTCAAATTAACAGATGAAATAGGTAATACTGCAAAGCAAAAGCGTTTAGATTTTCGTTTAAGCTCGACTAATGGTGGCATATCACTTTCTGAAGTTACAGATTCGACCGGTTATTCGCATGCTAGTGTTTCAACAGATTCTGAAGGCTTAGCACGTATTCAAGTGAACTCTGGTTTTGTTCCTCAGGCTGTGCGTGTTCAAGCTTGCTACATCCCAGATGAACTTATTCCAGCTGACCAAAACGACAATGTTACATGCTGGAAAGAACTTTATGATGAGTGTCTTCTTGATGACGCAGAGCGTGATGCCAATGTTTCATGCCCAACCGGAGAACTCTCACTAGTTTCATTAGATGAGCAAGTAATAACAGTATCTGATTTAGTTTCGATTAGTTCAGGTTTACCTGATGGCAATAGTTTCACCGCTGCACCAACTAACTTCAATATTGAAGCGTTAAATTATACCGGTGATATTGAAGACGTTAATGTTTATTTAGCTGATCATTTTAACAACCCTGTTCCTGATGGGACTTCGGTATACTTAACAACTGAAGGGGGTGCTATTGGTACCATTGATGGTACAGAATTTAATGCGCAGCTAGAGTGTAATACAGTCGACGGTCAGTGCGTTGCTCAATGGCGTTCACAAAACCCAAAACCATTCACAGATGCAAAATGGGGTAATACAATTAACAGTATTAACCCTAAAACTAATGAAATTAACTGTGATCTTTACTTTGGTTCTGCAGCACCTTGTATGGCCGGTATTTTAAATGCTGCTTTCAATGAAAATGGCGTCCCTCTTGGTGGTCGTGCAACAGTGCTTGTTACCGCTAAAGGTCAAGAATCGTTCATTGACATTAACGGAAATGGGCGTTTTGATACCAACGAATATTATAGTGGTTATGATCTAACAGAGGCATTTATCGATCACAATGAAAATGGTGTTTATGATGGCTTAGCGGGTATTTATGATCCTGTTACAGCGACAGTGATAAAAGCCGCTGATAACTGTCAAGAAGGCGATAGTGATGATCCATGTAGCCCAGAGAACACAAATGCTGGCCATTTTGAAGAAAACTGGGATATTGATCTCAATGGCATGCACACGCTAGCTGATGAAAAATACAATGGTTTAGTATGTAAAGCAGAAGCAACAACACCAACAGAAGGTGACACATTTGAAAGCCTTTGTACTAAAGAACTAGTTGATATTCGTGATTCTTTTGAAATCATTATGTCGGGTAGTACCGCATACAGTAGATTTGTGGTCACAAAAAGTGAGTTACGTAATCGCTTTGCTGAAGCATTAGAAGAAACAGTTATAGATGATCCTACAGTATTTACTGATAATGCTATGCAGCTCGCACAGGATATCGAAGAGTGTAATAATATCTATCGTCAAGCTGACACTCAGTCTGGCGCTATTATCTTGAGCTTAGAAGCAACCGATAACACAGATTACTGCGATGTAGGTTCTATCAACATTACTAGTACTGATTTGGGGAATCAGCTATCAGCATTAACTTTCGCTGTTTACTACTCTGATATATATAATAACCCCATGCCTGCAGGTACCAATGTAGCTATATCTGCTGATAATGGTGAGTACAGCGGTACAGACGGTTTTGATATTCGCAATTCAAGTGCAACTTTTGCATTTGGTGAAGCTCTATCAATTAGCCGTGAAGCAGAAGGAAATGATAAAACGGAAGGATTCTTAACCGTTGAGTTTACGACTGGTAAAGGCAATATTTCAACAGCTCAAATTGCAATAAGTGATGATGGTTAATATGTAGTCAATTGTTTAATTAAAAAAATGCCAACCTTAAGGTTGGCTTTTTTATTTGTGTTCTATATATTCCACAGCAATTATTTTAAAAACACCGGTTTGTATAATTTAACAACAAAAATTGTTTGTTTATTCAGTAAATACTGAAAAGTTTGTATTAAAAGCTTGTAACAATAGGTGTTTGTAGATATACCTATAAATATTCGCGCCGTTTATGTCGGCAAAACACATTTAAATATTTGGTTAGAAATAGGCAACTATGGGCAAATCGCTAGTAATTGTAGAGTCACCTGCTAAGGCTAAAACAATTAATAAATACTTAGGTAAAGACTTCATCGTAAAGTCCAGTATTGGACATGTGCGTGATTTACCTACTTCAGGTTCGAACAAAGCTAAAGTACCGGCGACTAAAACGCCAGCTGAAGTTCGTAAAATGGAGCCTGAAGAAAAGGCAGCGTATAAACAGCAACGAGATTACACTAACTTAGTTGCACGTATGGGTATTGATCCTGAAAAAGGGTGGGAGCCACATTACGAAATTTTGCCAGGTAAAGAGAAAGTAGTTCAAGAGTTAAAAAAGCTGGCCGAAAATGCAGACCAAGTTTATCTCGCAACGGATTTGGATAGAGAAGGGGAAGCAATTGCTTGGCACCTTCAAGAAATTATTGGTGGTGAGCCTGAAAAATATAAACGCGTTGTATTTAACGAAATTACAAAAAATGCGATTCAACAAGCGTTTGAAACACCTGGTGAACTAAATACCGACATGGTATATGCACAACAAACACGCCGCTTCTTAGACCGTGTAGTTGGCTTTATGGTATCGCCATTATTATGGGCTAAAGTAGCGCGCGGGCTTTCTGCTGGGCGTGTGCAATCGGTTGCGGTACGTTTATTAGTAGAGCGCGAACGTGAAATTAAAGCGTTTATTCCAGAAGAGTTTTGGGATATACACGCCGATGTTAAAAATACTGAGTCACAATTACGCTTAGAAGTCACCAAACAAGCAGATAAGCCATTTAAGCCGGTAAATGAGGCTCAGGCTACAGCCGCAGTTAAAAGCCTTGAGACAGCCGAATATAAAGTAATAAGTGTTGAAGAAAAACCAAGCAAAAGCCGCCCAAGTGCGCCTTTTATTACTTCAACCATGCAACAAGCCGCCAGTACACGTTTAGGCTATGGCGTTAAAAAAACAATGATGCTTGCACAGCGCCTCTACGAAGGCGGTTACATTACTTATATGCGTACCGATTCAACTAATCTGTCAAAAGATGCAGTTGAAATGTGTCGTGATTATGTAACCCAAGAGTTTGGCGCAAAGTACTTACCTAAAGACCCAATTAGCTACAGCTCTAAAGGCAACGCACAAGAAGCGCACGAAGCGATCCGTCCTTCAAGTGTAACTGTACTTTCTGGGCATGTTGAAGGTGTTGATGCCGATGCCAAAAAACTGTACGAATTAATTTGGCGTCAGTTTGTTGCCTGTCAAATGATGCCTGCAGAGTACGACTTAACAACACTTACTGTGGCCGCTGATGAGTTTCAACTAAAAGCAAAAGGGCGAGTACTTCGCTTTGATGGTTGGACAAAAGTGCAACCTGCGGTACGTAAAAAGAATGAAGAAGATCAATCGCTGCCAGCAGTAAAAGAAGGCGAAGTACTTAGTTTAATTGAGCTTGACCCTAAGCAGCACTTTACTAAACCGCCAGCGCGCTTTAGTGAAGCAAGTTTAGTAAAAGAGCTTGAAAAACGTGGTATTGGTCGTCCATCTACGTACGCATCAATTATTTCAACAATTCAAGACCGTGGTTATGTACGGGTAGAAAACCGTCGTTTCTTCGCTGAAAAAATGGGCGAAATTGTTACCGACCGTTTGGTTGAAAACTTCACTGATTTAATGAACTTTGACTTTACAGCAAAAATGGAAGGTCGTTTAGATGATATCGCTGAAGGCGAGCGTGTATGGACCCAAGTTCTTGATAAGTTTTATGCTGATTTTTCTACGCAATTAAACATAGCCAAAGATGAGCCAGAGCAAGGCGGAATGCGCCTTAATCAAATGGTCGAAACCGATATTGACTGCCCTACGTGTGGCAGAAAAATGGGTATTCGCACGGCATCTACAGGGGTGTTTTTAGGGTGTACAGGTTATAACTTACCGCCTAAAGAGCGTTGTACAACCACTATGAACCTAGTGTCAGGGGATGAAGCGGTTGCGGCAGATGTTGAGGACATTGAAACTGAAACATTAATGCAAATGAAGCGCTGTCCAATCTGTGAAACGGCTATGGACTCTTACCTAATAGACGAAACCCGTAAATTACATGTTTGTGGTAATAACCCTGCATGTGAAGGGTATATCGTTGAGCAAGGTACCTTTAAAATTAAAGGATACGATGGGCCTATTATCGAATGTGATAAATGTGGTTCAGACATGGAGCTTAAATCGGGCCGTTTTGGTAAGTATTTTGGCTGTAACAACGAAGAGTGTAAAAATACGCGTAAGTTACTTAAAAACGGCGAAGCTGCGCCACCAAAAGAAGATCCTGTGCACATACCTGAACTTGAATGTGAAAAGTCAGAAGCTTATTTTGTTTTACGTGACGGGGCTGCAGGTATTTTCTTGGCGGCTAACACCTTCCCTAAGTCACGCGAGACGCGAGCGCCTAAAGTGGCTGAGCTAAAGCGTTTTAGAGAGCGTATTTCACCTAAGTTTTATTACTTAGCTGATGCGCCAGAAAAAGATCCTGATGGCAATTTAGCCGTAGTACGTTATAGCCGTAAAAATAAAGCGCAATACGTGATGACTGAAGTTGACGGAAAAGCCACAGGCTGGACTGCTCACTACGAAGCGGGTAAATGGGTAGAAGAAGCGAAGAAAAAAGCAGCGCCTAAAAAGAAAGCGGCTGCAAAAAAATCGCCAGCTAAACCTAAAGCAAAAAAAGAAGCTGAATAAACGTTAAAATTTATTTAGCCTAAGACAAATAAAAACCGGAATACACAGCCTGTGTCATTCCGGTTTTTTTATGATTATATGCGTCGCAATGGCTTTATTAGCCGCATATTTTTTATTGTTTAGATTTGTACAGTAGATACTTTTTTGTAGCCTTCAGACTCTAATTCATCATTAACGCATTGAAGAACATAGCCAAATAGATCGTCGTTACTTACATCATCATCTTTAGCCCAATTTACACACATATCTGTGTATTCTTTAATTGTTTGTGCAGAAGCTACTGGTGCATCGTCTGCGATTGCAACCGTTGCAGATACAGCAAAAAGTGGTGCAACTATTAATGCTAGCAATGCTTTATTCATTTGTTGATTCCTAAATAAATGGTTTTACGATTTAAATACATTTTAAAGCTGTATTTAAATAGTGCCCAATGCAGAACAACTCTGTTGGTGTAGTGATTTTTAATCGAAATTAAAATAAAAGATAACGAAAAATTTTTATCGTCAAGATGAGTAAATTACGCTTAAATAATTATATAAGTAATTGTGTTGTAATAAATTATAAGCTAAGGTCGCTTTTTTATAAAAAGATAAGTTAATGTCAGAACACCAAGCAAAACCAACCAGTACGCCTCGTAAAATACACAAAGTAGAGCAGGGCTTAGAGTCGTTTATATTTAAAGGGCGCTGGTTATTAGCCCCGTTTTTTGTAGGCCTACTATTTGCTGTAATATTGCTATTAATAAAGTTTTTTAAGCAACTTTATTTAATGGGTATTGCCACTTTTAGTGCAACAAACCAAGAGTTATTGGTGGGTGTACTTACCCTCGTTGATACCGCTTTACTGGCTGGTTTATTACTTATTATTATTTTTAGTGGTTATGAGAACTTTGTGTCAAAGCTTAATATTGAGGGCCACGAAGATAGGCCGTCATGGATGGGAAAAGTAGGTTTCTCAGGCTTAAAAATGAAGCTTATTAGCGCAATTGTTGCCATATCTGCGGTTGAGCTTTTAAAGGTATTTATTAATTCTAATATTCATTCAAGTGAGGAGCTATTTTGGAAAGTGATTATCCATGTCACCTTTGTAAGCTCTGGCGTGTTATTTGCACTCACTGATTATTTAAATAGTAAAACACAATCACATTAGAAAGGTTAAGTGAGTGGTTTGGTGGCCTGTATTTCGTCTTAAAACCGGCTATAGCAGTCCCACTATTTGAGCGCACAAAAAAGCCCGATAAAATCGGGCTTTTGAGTATTATTAGTCAGGGCATTCTTATTTTACAAAAGCAAAGTAACAGCCAAAACCACTCATGTTTAGTTTATTACCATCTAAAGTAGCATTACAGTGAGATAGTGAGTCATGCGCCTCAGTCACTGTTTTAGTCAACTCAAATGTTTGATTGCTATCAGCTAAGTTAAACACACATAACATAGTTTGCTCGTTTAGCGTTCTGTAAAAAGCGAGGATAGGCTCAGCAGTATCAATAAACTTAATATCGCCTGCTAATAACACAGTATGCTGTTTACGCCATGCCATAAACTCACGATAAGCATTAAGTATAGAGTTTGCATCTTTATCTTGTACAGACACAGCCTGCTGCGTATGCGCGCTATCAACCGGTAACCACGGTTTAGCAGCACTAAATCCTGCGTTTTGTGTGTTGTTACCTTCCCATGGCATTGGCGTTCTACAGCCGTCGCGACCTTTAAAGTTTGGCCAAAAGGTAATGCCATATGGGTCTTGTAGGTCTTCAAATGCTACAGAGGCTTCACCTAGCCCCAGCTCTTCACCTTGGTACATACATACGCTACCACGTAATGAAGCAAGTAGGGCTGTAAGCATTTTGCATTGTGCTGGGTTTATTTCACCATTTTGGCTCCAGCGGCTCGCAACACGCTCTACATCATGGTTGCTAAACGCCCAGCACGGCCAACCTTCAGTCATGCGTTGCTCTAGAGTCTGTACGGTTTCTCTTATGTATTCACTTGAATAATCATCCGTGAGTAGCTCAAAACTGTAACCCATATGCAGCTTATCACCGCCTTGGGTATATTCTGCCATTGTTGCCAATGAATCTTCCGATGAAATTTCACCAAGTGATACAGTACCCGGGTATTTATTAAGTAGTGCTCGTATGTCTTGCATAAACTCAATGTTTTCTGGCTGGGTGTTATTATAATAATGGTACTGAAACGCATATGGGTTATCTTCACTAAAGCCACGGCCTTGGCGTTTATCTTTAGGCTTTGCTGGATTGTCACGTAATTGTGCATCGTGGTAGCAAAAGTTAATAGCGTCTAATCTAAAACCATCTACACCTTTTTTAAGCCAAAACTCTACGTTTTCTAAAACAGCTTTTCTTACATCTGGGTTATGAAAGTTTAAATCAGGCTGTTCGGTTAAAAAGTTATGTAAATAGTATTGACCGCGACGAGGCTCCCATTGCCAAGCACCGCCACCAAAAATAGATAACCAGTTATTAGGCGCTGTGCCATCTTCTTTAGCATCCGCCCATACGTACCAGTCAGCTTTATCATTGTTTTGGTTTTCGCGGCTATCTAAAAACCATTGATGTTGGTCTGATGTATGGCTTAACACTTGGTCAATAATAATTTTAATGTCGCGTTTATGTGCTTGATCTATTAACTCATCAAAGTCGTTTAGGTCACCAAATATGGGGTCTATATCGCGATAGTCACTTATGTCGTAGCCAAAATCTTTCATTGGAGATTTGAAAAAAGGAGAAATCCAAATAGCGTCAACGCCTAAGCTTTTAATGTAATCAATGCGATTAATTATCCCTTTAAGATCACCAATACCATCGTTATTGCTGTCTTGAAAGCTTCGCGGGTAAACCTGATAAATAACCGCACCTTTATACCACTGCTGTTGGGCCATGCTTTTCTCCGTCGTTCCACACAGTATTTATATTGTTATTAGTTTGATTGAAACAATCACTAAATTTTCAAAAAGCATACGTGAAGGGTGCTGCTCTGTAAAAAGTCTGCATACGTATGCAGCTAATTTACTTACATAAAAGCGGTTTAAGCTAAGCGGAAAGTTACCCATAAAAACCGCTGCAGCAATTTTACCAATTGTGTTTATTTAAGTGTAACTAAAACAGCTGACTATTTTGGTGCTTATTTTTAAAGGGCTGCACAGCTTTGGTGATTCCACTCTTTGGTCAGACCAATTTAATCTGGTAATCTTTACAAAAGATATGCGTGTAAATTTATAAAAAACCTTTAATTAACGCTATTTACAAACGATGACAAAGGGATTTCAGGTAAATAATTGATGTATTTTTATAATGATAATAAATCACTAGGTTGCACCAATATAAAACTATTTAAAACAGTAGGTTAAAGTTTTATTTGTGAACACATTGTTAACTTTTAGCCTTTTGCATAGTACTGAATACGTATGCATAAAGTTGTTAATAAAATAATTCGAGCGTTAATATTGATGCTGACAACAAAATTAGCTCGCCTGTTTGACTATCACTCAAATAAAGAAGCGAGTATCACAATATGGGTAACGGGAAAACATCATGTCTATGTTCAAACCAAGTATATTAACGTTGGCAATGGCTACTGCAGGATTAGCAAGCTTTGCCTCTGTAGCAGCACAAGAAGATACAGTTAAAAATGATGACGTTGAGGTTATCGAAGTAAAAGGCTTTCGTGGCAGTGTTGTAGAATCAATCAACACAAAGCGTTTTTCTACTCAAGTCGTTGAGTCAATTTCAGCTGAAGATATAGGTAAACTTCCTGACTCGTCTATTGCTGAGTCTATTGCACGCTTACCAGGTTTAACGGCGCAGCGCCTAGATGGTCGCGCAAGTAGAGTATCAATTCGTGGATTTGGTGAAAACGAAAGTGGCACCACATTTAATGGCCGCGAGCAAGTATCTATTGGCGATAACCGTGGCGTAGAGTTTGACCTTTACCCATCAGAAATTATGAGCGGCGTTACCGTATATAAAACGCCTAATGCAAGTATTGAAGCAGAAGGTATTGCCGGTGTTATTAACATGCAAACAGTACGTCCTTTAAGCAAAGGCGAGCGTGTATTTCAAGTTAACGGCCAATACGAGCAAACTAGCTTTGATAAACTAAACCCAGACGGTAACGACGATGGTTACCGCGGTACTATTTCATACATTGATCAATTTGCAGATGACACCATAGGTGTTGCGTTTGCACTAAATACCATGAGCTCTCCAAATCAAGAAAAACGTTGGAACTCTTGGGGTTACCCTGAATTTACTGCTGATGATGGTCAAACGTACTCTATATTAGGGGGTGCAAAACCATTTGTACGTTCATCAACCCTAGAACGTGACTCAGCGATGCTCGTGCTAGAGGCCGCTCCTACAGACAAATTAAACATGACGTTTGATGCGTTATATGTTGATTTTACAGACGAAAAAATCTTACGTGGTATCGAAATTCCATTCGCATGGGGTCAAGGTTCGATTGACCCTGCAAGCGTAGCTGTAGATGACGCAAGTGGCTTTATTACCAGTGCGGTAACAAATGGCCAACGTGTGGTTGTGCGTAACGACTACGAAGAGCGTGAAGCAGAATTAACCGCGTTTGGCTTTAACACTAAATACGATATTGATGACTCGTGGTCAGTAGAGTTTGACGCAAGTTACTCTCAAGTAGACCGTAAAATTTGGAGTCTTGAGAGTTACTCTGGAACAGGCCGAGGCGATGCTCGCGGTGTTGCAGATAACCTAGGTTACACATTTAACGGTGGTAATACAGGTGCTACGTTTACTCACGATTTAGATTACAGCGATTACAGCTTAATGCAATTAGGTGGTCCTTTATCATGGGGTGCAAGCTCTGCTTTAAATGATAAATATGGCTTAACCGGCACCGAGTATGAAAACCAAGCGCAAGATGGTTTCATTAATGCACCTACAATTGAAGATGAGTTATCTACATTAAAACTAGCGGCATCTAAAGTATTAGAAAACGAATACTTCAGCTCAATTGAATTTGGTATGTCTTATAAAGAGCGCGAAAAAACCAAAGATTCGCAGGGCTTCTTTATGACGTTATCTGGGTTTTCACTTGATAACCCGGGTTTAGTTACCGTGCCAGAGCAGTATCGAATGGGCAGCGTTGATTTAGACTTTATTGGCATGGGCGATATGATTGCCTACGATGTAAATGGTCTTGTTAATGACGGCTACTACGACTTACTTGATGAAAGCTTAACAAATACTAGCCATTTAACTAAATCGTGGACCGTAAAAGAAGAAATTACCTCTGCATTTGCACAAGCTAATATTAATGCCGAAGTAAGCGGCTTAGCGTTAACGGGTAATATCGGTGTACGTTACGTTCACACTGACCAGTCATCGCAAGGTAATGCATTTAGTACTGTAGATGGCATTGTTGTGGCATCACCTACCAATATTAGCCACGATTATTCACACGTTTTACCAAGTTTGAACTTATCACTTGCGATTGATGAGCAGCAAACAGTGCGTTTTGGTGCAGCTAAAACAATCTCACGCGCCCGTTTGGACGAAATGAACTCATCTATTGATGCATCATACAACACAACGCCTGATGAAAATGGTAACTTTTGGTCTGTATCGGGTGGTAACCCTAACCTAGAGCCTAAAGAAGCAACTGGTTACGATTTAACGTACGAAAACTACTTTAGCGATGAAGGTTACTTCTCTGCTGCGTTTTTCTATAAAGACTTAACCCAGTGGATTTTTGACGGCACATACGAAATTGATATGTCGGGCGTTGCTGACCCTTCAACAGGTGAAATCCCAGCTACTTCTGAAGGTACTGGTAGTGGTAAAGTAAATGGCGGTGGCGGCGACCTATACGGTTACGAGTTATCACTAGCGTTACCATTTAAAATTTTCCACCCGTCACTTGAAGGCTTTGGTTTAATTGCAAGCCATACAGGTATTGAGTCTGATATTGAAGATCAAAACGGTAATGAGTACGAGCTACCGGGTCTTTCAGATAAAATTCAAAGCTTAACGGTTTACTACGAAATGAATGGTATTCAACTGCGTACCAGCATGCGTAAACGTAGTGCCTTTAAAGGTGATGTATACGGGCTAGGCTTTGATACCGAGCAAGTGGATATCCTAGGCGAAACAATTTGGGACATTCAAGCTGGCTACGACTTTAGTGAGGCCGGTGTTGAAAGCCTTGAAGGGTTATCAATTCAGTTCCAAGTTCAAAACTTAACAGAAGAGCCGTTTACATCGCTTTCTGGCGATAACGCGCTACAAGTTCGTGACTACCAAGATTACGGACGTACTTACTTGTTAGGCTTTAGCTACAAGCTATAATAAAGGTTGTGTGTAGGAGCCCTTGTAATTTGTTTTACAAGGGCTTTTTTATAGCTACTTTATCTAAATTTTATCAAACTTAACAAAGCTTTAAACTGTAAACGTGGACAATAATATGAAACCAATAAAACACGTCGTAATCGCAGGCGGGGGCACGGCAGGGTGGATAACAGCCGCCTTGCTTAATAAAGTGTTAGGTAAAGTAATTAAAATAACCCTTATTGAGTCAAGTACTATTGGCACTATAGGCGTGGGTGAAGCAACAATTCCGCCTATTATTCAACTTAACAATGCACTGGGTATAAACGAGCAAGATTTTATAAACGCTACAAATGCATCTATAAAATTAGGAATTGAGTTCGAAAATTGGAAAACCCCCTCTCATAGCTACATGCATGCTTTTGGCTCATTTGGAAAAGACTTCCCCTTTTGCGATTTTTACAATTTTTGGGTAAAAGGGCATATTAGCGGTGCAGAAGAAAGCTTATGGGATTTTTCTCTTAACTACCAAGCGGCTAAACAGCATAAATTTGCACCTTTAAATACCCTACCTAATACACAATTGCCTGGCTTGAGTTATGCGTATCACTTTGACGCAACGTTATATGCTGAGTTTTTAAAAAAGCTCGCAACATCACGCGGTGTTGAGCATATTGATGCCAAAATAGAGCAGGTTGAACAATGCCCTCTATCAGGGAAGTTAAAATCATTAACCCTTGGTAACACACAGCAGATAAACGGCGACCTTTTTATAGACGCTACAGGCCAGCGCGCCTTACTCATAGAGCAAACCCTTAACACCGGTTTTGTCGATTGGTCTCATTATTTACCGTGTGATAGCGCCGTAGCGGTGCAGTCTCAAGGTACTAGCGAGCTAAAACCTTATACGCGTTCAATTGCACACAGCGCAGGCTGGCAGTGGCAAATACCGCTGCAAAGCCGAATAGGTAATGGCTTGGTGTATTGTAGTCGTTATTTATCTGACGATGCGGCAACGCAGTTATTATTAAATAATTTACCCGCTGAGCCAATGACTGAGCCGCGGGTGATTAAATTTAAAACAGGACGGCGGTTAAAACAATGGCATAAAAATGTGGTATCGGTTGGCCTTTCCAGTGGCTTTTTAGAGCCGCTAGAGTCTACCAGTATTCATTTAATACAAAGTGCCGTAACCCGTTTAATAAAGCTGTTTCCACACAATGGCATAAGCGAAGCTTTAGTTACTGAATTTAATAAGCAAAGCGTGATAGAAATAGAGCACATTCGTGATTTTATAATATTGCATTACACACTAACAGCGCGAGAGGACTCCCCATTTTGGCGACAATGTAAGCAAATGGACATTCCTGACTCATTGGCTCACAAGCTCAAATTATTTAAGCAAACCGGCAAAGTAGTGCGCGAAAACGACGAATTATTTGCCGAAGTTGCCTGGCAACAGGTGTTTATTGGCCAAGGACTTATCCCCGAAGATTACAACAGCATTGTTGACTCACTCAGTAGTGAACAACTAAACGATTTATTCTCAACACTAAAAACGCTTATTACCTCAACGGTAGATCAATTACCCACTCATAAAGATTTTTTAGCAAAAATTAAAAAGGCCTGATGATGCAACTTTTAAAAAAACTTTTACTTGTAAGTGCCTGTACTTTACCAACTATTAGCTACGCACTTGACGTTGAGCCTGCTAATTGGTGGGTTGGCATGAACAAAAACACGATTACCATCATGGTTCATGAGCAAAACATTGCAAACGAGCAAATTAAATTAGCTAAATACAACGGCGTTAAGTTAAATAAAGTAACCCGTACCGATAATCCAAATTATGTATTTTTAAATATTACCATTACCGACGCCGCTAAAGCCGGAACGCTTGAATTTAATAGCAGCGAAACAAGCAATAACTTTGAGTTTCCACTTCTTGAGCGAGATAAAAACAGCGCTCAGCGTCAAGGGTTTACATCAGCTGATACGCTTTATTTAATTAACCCAGATCGCTTTGCTAATGGTGATAAACAAAACGATAC
>NZ_DJHW01000066.1:35933-53716 GCF_002433295.1 Pseudoalteromonas sp. UBA6610
GGTGGTGATATTCAGGGCGTTATAAACGCGCTTCCCTATTTAAACGATTTAGGCGTAACACAGCTTTGGTTAACCCCAGTGCTTGAAAACAACATGCCTAACTATTCTTATCATGGTTATGCAATTACAGACTTTTATAAGGTTGACCCACGAATGGGCTCAAACCAGCTATACAAAACGTTATCAGTAAAAGCAAAAGAGCAGGGTATTGGACTGGTAATGGATATGGTCCTTAACCATTTTGGCTCTGAGCATACTTGGGTTAACGATAAGCCAACTAAAGATTGGATTAACTTTAATGGTGAGTTTAATAAAGGCAAAAATGCCACCAGCCATGCGCGCCAAACCATACAAGACCCACACGCCAGTGAATACGATAAGCGCCAGTTTAACGATGGTTGGTTTGTAGAAACCATGCCTGATTTAAATCAGCGCCAACCACTGTTAAGTGAATACTTAATTCAAAATGCGATTTGGTGGATAGAATACGCCGATTTAAGCGGCATACGTGTTGATACCTACTCTTACTCAGATAAAGCATTTTTGAGTGATTGGACAAAAGCCATAATGCAAGAGTACCCAGACTTTAATATTGTTGGAGAAGAGTGGACGTCTAACCCTGCTATTGCCTCTTACTGGCAACGTGGCAAGCATAACCAAGATGGCTATATATCAAGCTTACCAAGCGTGATGGACTTTTCGTTGCAAGAGTCGGTAATTCAAGCGCTAAATGAAGATGAAAGCTGGAACACGGGTTGGGTTAAAGTATATGAATCGTTAGCTAATGACTTTTTATACCCTGATACAAATAACATTATGGTATTTGCCGATAACCACGATATGAGCCGTGTTTACACTGAGCTTGGTCAAGATGTAGCCAAAACAAAAATGGCGATGACCTTGTTTTTAACCACACGTGGCATAGCGCAAATGTATTACGGTACGGAAGTACTATTAGATAACACCCCAAGTAAAGACCATGGTGATATTAGAATCGACTTCCCCGGCGGGTTTGAAGGCCAAACTCGTAATGCCTTTACCAAAGAGGGCTTAACAAAACAGCAAAAAGAGATGCATAACACCATCAGTACGCTGCTTAACTTTAGAAAAAACAGCTCAGCATTAGATAAAGGAAAGCTTGTACATTTTACGCCTCAACAAGGGGTTTATAGTTATGCGCGTATTAGCGATGAGCAAACAGTGTTGGTATTTATGAATAAAAACACACAAACGCTACAAAAAAATATTGAGTATATGCAAGAGGTAATGCCTAACAGCACAACAGCATTTAATTTATTTACTCAAAAAACACAAAAGCTTGGCAAAACCATTGAATTACCAGCGATGAGCGCAACGGTACTCGTTATAAATACGCCACAATAGTGACCTGAATACGTATGCAGCAACTGTATGGTTGCTGCAGTAATCTTTAGTATAAAGTTAATAACAATACTGACAAAAAAGACACACAATGAAAAAATCAGTTTATGTACCCGCAGTACTGTGTAGTGCACTTATTGCTACAGGGTGTTCAGAAAATAACAAACCTGAACAACAGCAAGCACCTGCCCACACGCAAAATGAGCTTACCAAGCCGGTTGTATATCAAGTATTTACCCGTTTGTTTGGTAATACCCAAACAGCCAATGTGCCATGGGGCACTAAAGAGCAAAACGGCGTAGGTAAATTTGCCGACTTTAACGATGCAGCCCTCAAAGGCATTAAAGAGCTAGGTACCACGCACGTTTGGTATACTGGTGTATTACACCACGCGTTAGTGGGCGATTATACCGACTACGGCATTTCACAAGATGACCCCGATGTAGTAAAAGGTCGCGCAGGTTCACCGTACGCAATTAAAGATTACTACGATGTTAACCCCGATTTAGCCGTTAATGTAACAAACCGCATGGGAGAGTTTAGCCAGCTTATTGAACGTACACATAGCCACGGTATGAAAGTCATTATTGATATAGTGCCTAACCATGTTGCCCGTAATTATCAATCACTTGGAAAGCCTAAAGGCGTAGAGGATTTCGGCGCGCAAGACGACACAAGTAAAACGTACGATAAAAATAACAACTTTTATTATGTGCCTGGGCAGTCATTTCAAGTGCCTACTTCTACAACCTATACCGTATTAGGTGGAAAGGCTCACCCGCTTGCGGATGGCTTTTTTGATGAAACACCTGCTAAATGGACAGGTAACGGTGCCCGTGCACCAAAACCCGACATTAACGATTGGTACGAAACAGTAAAAGTAAATTATGGCGTAAAGCCAGATGGTAGCTACGATTTTGCTCAGCTGCCAAACGACTATAAAGACAAAGATTACCGTGCTCATTATGCGTTTTGGCAAGATAAAGAGCTACCAGATAGCTGGTACAAATTTAGAGACATTGCACTTTTTTGGTTAGACAAAGGCGTTGATGGCTTTAGATACGACATGGCCGAAATGGTACCGGTTGAATTTTGGAGCTTTTTAAATTCGTCTATAAAAATGCAAAAAAGCGATGCGTTTTTATTGGCCGAAGTATATAACCCGTTAATGTACCGTGCCTATATTCAGCAAGGTAAAATGGATTATCTTTACGATAAAGTCGGCTTTTACGATACCTTAAAAGCGATAATGCAACTTAAACAACCTGCCAATAGTATTTTTGATGCGCATCAAAGTGTGCTCGATATAGAGCAACACATGCTGCATTTTTTAGAAAATCACGACGAGCAACGAATCGCAAGCCCGGATTTTGCGGGTAATGCCCAGTGGGGTAAACCTGCTTTAGTTGTTTCTAATTTAATTAGCCGCGCGCCAACACTTTTATATTTTGCTCAAGATGTGGGAGAAGATGGCTCTGAAAACGCGGGGTTTGGAGCGCCGACACGTACCAGTATTTTTGACTACATTGGCGTTCCAGCGCACCAAGCATGGATGAATAACGGAAAATTTGATGGCGCTAACTTAACCGCAGAGCAAGTAGCACTTCGTAATTACTACAAAGCGGTTATGTCACTGAATAGTTTACCTGCTGTAGTAGGCGGAGAAATGTCGGCACTTAACCTTGTAGGAAGTGAACGTGTAGTTGGTTTTACCCGCTCTTTAGGCCAGCAAAGTGTGTATGTGTTAAGTAACTTTAGTGAGAAGCCACAAACAGTTACGGTTAATTTATCAAAGGCACAATTAGGTGCAATGAGCGAAAATACGCTATTAAATGATTTACTTGAAAATCACACCACCGGGCTTAAAGCTCACCCGCAAGGCGCTACATTTAACCTCACACTTGATGCATTTAGCAGCGCAGTATTAACAAATAAGGCTAATAATGAATAATCAAAATAATAATACCGATAAGCCAAATTTAAGTTTTTGGCAAATATGGAACATGTGCTTTGGCTTTTTAGGCATACAATTTGGTTTTGCCCTGCAAAACGGCAATGTGAGCCGAATATTTCAAACATTAGGCGCACAAGTTGATGATATTCCCATTTTATGGGTTGCAGCCCCGCTTACAGGCTTAATTGTTCAGCCTATTATAGGCTATTGGAGCGATAAAACGTGGGGGCGCTTTGGCCGTCGTCGTCCGTTCTTTTTTATAGGTGCAGTGTTAACAACGCTTTCACTATTTATTATGCCGCATTCACCAACGCTTTGGATTGCCGCGGGTATGTTATGGATCATGGATGCGTCAATCAACGTAACCATGGAACCGTTTAGAGCACTTGTTGGTGATAACTTGCCAGAAAAGCAACGCGCGACAGGTTACGGTTTACAAAGCTTTTTTATTGGTATTGGGGCGGTGTTAGCCTCAGCGCTACCATGGATGATGACCAACTGGTTTGATGTAAGTAATACCGCAGCCCCAGGGCAAATTCCTGAATCTGTTAAATACTCATTTTATTGGGGCGGGGTGGTGTTACTTGTTGCCGTGCTTTGGACCGTAGCACGTACTAAAGAATACAGCCCTGAGCAATTAGCGGCTTTTGAAAAGCAAAGCGCTCAACCTACAACAAGTAAAGTGGTTGATATTAACTTTAATAAAGGTGCCATTATTTTTGTGGTACTGGGTTTAGCAACTCTTGCATTAGTCATGGGCTTATCCCTTGAAAAAGAATTATACCTACTTGCTGGTGGTTTATTAGCGTTTGGTATTGTGCAGTGGATTGCAGCGGCGCTTAAAAGTGCGAATAAAACCCAAGGTGGTTTTTACCAAGTAGTACAAGATGTATTTACTATGCCGGAGGCCATGAAGCAGCTTGCCTGGGTGCAGTTTTTTAGCTGGTTTACTTTATTTGCTATGTGGATTTATACCACCGCTGCAGTAACAAGCTTTCATTATGGTAGTAGCGATGCAACCTCTAAAGCATTTAACGATGGTGCAGATTGGGTGGGTATTTTATTTGCCGCTTACAATGGATTTGCCGCAATTGCCGCTATGTGTATTCCGTTTTTAGTTAAAAAAATGGGATTAAAAGGCGCGCATTGCTTTAATTTATTGCTGGGCGCGTTAGGTCTTGCAAGCTTTATGTTTATTCAAGACCCTAAAATGCTACTTATACCTATGATAGGCGTAGGGTTTGCGTGGGCGTCTATTTTATCACTCCCGTATGCCATGTTAAGTAACGCACTACCGAGTAACAAAATGGGCGTTTATATGGGGATTTTTAACTTTTTTATAGTTATACCTCAGTTACTTGCCGCCAGTGTTTTAGGGCTTATTTTACGCCACGTATTTTCTAATCAGCCTATTTACGCATTATTAATTGGTGCAGCTTCGTTTGTTATTGCTGCTGTTGCAGTAATGCGCGTTAAAAATTCTCATTAAGGACACACAATGAAAAAATATAACCTTATAACCGCCTCTCTTTTAACGTTAGGTTTAACGGCTTGCGGTGCTCAAAACACAAGCACAACTAACGAAAGTACCACAGCACAGGTTACATCAGCCCCAGGCGCCCCAGGTGCAGAGCCTTTTTGGGCTTATGCGGGTAAAACAGGTATTGGTACATCATACGAGCAATACCAAAACGGCCAATACACTAATGCAGCTGCAACGGAGGATGTGTCTAAAGTATGGTTTTCAATTGCTAAAGGGATGATCACCGAAACCATGTTTGGGCTTATTCACCAAGCACAAATAAAAGACATGCAATTTATAGTAACAGGTAAAGATTTTACCGTTAGTGAAGCGGATAATTTAAATGTCACCATTGATTACTTACATAAAGATGCACAAGGTCGCCCGTTATCGCTGGCTTATAAAGTAACAAGCACTGATAAACAAGGCCGCTTTAGCCTAGAAAAACACATCTTTACTGACCCAGATGGGCAAACCCTATTTGTACGCAGCGTATTTAATACTGAGCTTGAAGGGCTAAAAGCGTATGTGTCTGTTAATCCGTACATTAATAATAACGGCTTAGGTGACTTTGCTAAAACAACAGAGCAAGGCCTAGTAGCATGGGAAAACGATAACTATCTATCACTTCAATCCGCATCACCATTTAAAGCAAAAACAGTAGGGTTTACAGGAAAAAGTGATGGCATTAATGCACTTAAAACTACGCAATCTATAACTACCCAATACACAAATACCGGCGAAACTGCTGGTAATGTAAGCATGCTTGCAGAGCTTGGCGAGATAAGTGCAAATACCACTTTTGATTTAGCACTGAGCTTTGGTAAAACGCAGCAGCAAAGTATTCAGCAAGGCGAAAAAAGTTTGGCAAAAGGGTACCAAGCGGTGCTCGATCACTACAACGGCAAAGGAGAAGCGCTAGGCTGGGAAGATTACCTACAAAGCCTAAAACCGCTTAATACCATGGTTGAACAAACAGCCGATAACGGTAAGCTTTTATACACCAGTGCCATGGTATTAAAAGCACAAGAAGATAAAACACACGCAGGGGCATTAATTGCTTCTTTATCTAACCCATGGGGCGAAACGGTTTCAGCCAAAGAAGGTTCTACGGGTTATAAAGCGGTATGGGTGCGCGATTTTTATCAAGTAGCTATGGCATTTATGGCGCTTGGCGATACTGCCACAGCAAAAACAGCGTTCGAATACCTTGAAAAAGTGCAAGTAAGCAGCAAAACACCAGGTAATAAAGGCGATACCGGCTGGTTTTTACAAAAAACACACGTCGACGGTGAATTAGAATGGGTAGGCGTACAGCTTGATCAAACTGCTATGCCTATCATGCTGGCATGGAAGTTACATAAAGCCAACGTACTTAGCGATGAAGAGCTAAAAAACTGGTACGGCAAAATGTTAAAACCAGCGGCAGATTTTTTAGTCGAGGGGGGGCTTGCTAAAATTTTGTGGAACGACACACAAATTACACCACCGGCAACACAACAAGAGCGCTGGGAAGAGCAAAGCGGTTATTCGCCATCTACAACTGCGGCAATAGTGGCAGGCCTTATTACCGCAAGCGATATCGCAACGCTTAGTGGCGATGATAAAAACGCGCAGCGCTACCTTGCCACGGCTAAAAAATACAGCAGCGATATTGAATCGCAAATGTTTACTACCGAAGGTAACTTAAAAGGCGAAAATAGCGATGGCGAATACTTTATTCGCATAGGCCAGGATACCGATGCAAACTCAAACACTAAAATTAACGCTAATAATGGCCGCGAAGGGTTTAATAAAAAGCAAATTTTAGATGGCGGGTTTTTAGAGCTAGTACGCTATGGTGTACGCGGTGCAAATGATGAAAGCATCGTTAAAACACTACCTGAGTACGATGACGAAACGCTTGAAGATAACCTACAAGTAAAATACAGCTTTAGCTTTGACGATGGCAGCGGCACTTTTGCAGGCTACCGCCGCTATGGCAATGATGGCTACGGTGAAGATGAAGTTAAAGGCACAAACTATGCTGAGGGTGGCAGTAATACACCAGGCCAACGTGGGCGTGTATGGCCATTTTTCACCGGTGAGCGCGGGCATTACGAAATCGCAGCGGCTAATGCAAACAACGCTCTGGATGATGCTAAACAGGCGAAAATTAAAAACAGCTATGTAAAAGGCTTAGAACAGTTTGCTAATAACGGCCTTATGTTACCAGAGCAAGTATGGGATGGTGTAGGGGTTAACAAAGCAGGTTATGAGCTAGGCGAGGGGACTAATTCAGCAACACCATTGGCATGGACTCATGCCGAGTATATTAAATTAGTCCGTTCATTGAGCGACAAACAAGTTTGGGATCATTACCCCGTTGTTGAGAAAGCTTTAAAAAATTAAAGTTAAAATTAAATTTAAAATTAAAGCTCCTTAATTGGAGCTTTTTTATATTCTTTATATTCTTTTTTACAACTATGGCCGCTACTGAAACTATTAAAGTGTTTATGGTGAAATGTTTGGATTAATTACTAAAACACAACTTTTTTAAATAAATATCGTTGTTCAAAGTATTATAATGTGGTTTTAACTTACGGTGTTTTTTAAAAAATATTAAGTTAACATTTAAAGCTTCTTTTTTGAAAAAATCAAAAAAACCTACCGTTGCGCAATGTGCAATTTAATTTAATCTATTGTTAAATCGCTGTTTAATATTCTCTTTTTTTGATGTTTGATAGGTGTCGCATATTATTGACGTATTTGTTTTTATTATGTTATTAGTTTGTTCCTCTTTTTGTTTAAGAGGTTTTTCATTTACATCTTAGATTTATATGTAAATGAAATTGATTTTATAATAATTAAAAATTATTCAGGGATATGTTAAATATGAAAAGTAATTTCTCTAAAACATTTAAGCGCTCATTAACTGCTGCTGCAGTAGCAATGACAATAAGCGCGGCCATGCCTGTAATGGCAGATAACGTTAATGGTGCTATAAAGGGGAGTATAACAACACCATCAGGTTTATCGTTAGCGGGTGCTAAAATAACAATTACTGATGATACGAAAGGGTATTCAAAAACTCTAATAGCAGATTCAAATGGTGAGTTTGACCTAAAGCAAGTACCAGTAGGCAAATATGACATTATAGTTTCTCAAACTGGTTATGATCAGGCCCAAGTTAAAGATGTTGTTATTGGAGTGGGTAAAACAGCTCTAATCGAGATTCCACTGACTGCTGGTAATATTGAAAGGATTGCAGTTGTAGGTGGTTCAGTTAGAGCTATCGATGTGTCTGTATCTGAGTCATCATTAAATATTAGCTCTGAGGAGTTAGAGCTCTTACCTATATCTCGTTCTGTAACTTCTGTTGCACTGCTTGCGCCTGGCGCAACAGAAGGCGACAGTCGTTTTGGTGACCAGGCGTCTTTTGGTGGTGCCTCAGTTGCTGAAAACGCGTATTACGTAAATGGTCTAAATATGACTAACTTCCGTAATGGTCTTGGTGGTGCAACAATTCCATTCACGGCTTACGATAGCTTCCAAGTTAAAACGGGCGGTTATTCTGCAGAGTTCGGTCGTACTACAGGTGGGTTAATTTCATCGGTTACTAAATCGGGCTCTAATGATTTTCATTTTGGTGTTGAAACGATTTATTCATCTGACTCGTTAAGTGAGCAAGCTCCTAACTCACTTTACAAGCAAAATGATCGCTGTGATGATGCAGACGGGCATTGTATTGGTGATTTATATGTGAACAACCAAGACGATTATGATAATTCATTTGAAACAAATATTTATGCTTCAGGTGCGATAATTGAAGATACATTATTTTTCTATGGTATTTACACTGCAAGAGATAATGATTACGAATACGGTAATGCATCTCAAACAGATTTAACTGTCGAAAAAGATGATGACCCATACTACCTAGCTCGTTTTGATTGGAATATAAACGAAGATCACCAGCTAATGCTGTGGGGCTTTAGTGATAAACGCACATATTCAGAGAAAACGATTTCAGATCCTGAAGGAAATGGTAATTACACTGAAGATGGCGGTACAGCTTACCACAAGCGAGGCGGTGAGAGTTTTGCAATTCGCTACACTGGTAATCTAACTGAAGATTTAAGCATGTCTGCTATGTATGGTGAAGTGAAGTTCTCGGAAACAGATTACTCAGATTTTGATGACTGTCCTACAGGTTACGATGCTGACTTAGGTGAAGATACCACGTGTTATGTGAACTTTACCGTTGGTGCAAATGAAGATAAACGTGAACAATTGCGTGTTGACTTTGACTACTATCTAAACGATGAGCATACATTAAGATTTGGTTATGACTCGGAAACCAATACAGCTGACTCAACAACCATAAACTCTGGTGGCGTTTACTACTACTACAGAACATATGAAGAAGGCGCTAGACTACCTAATGGTTATGTTTTACCAGAAGAAATGAAAACAACACGAGTTCGTGATTATAAAAATGGTGGACAGTTCGAAGTAGAAAACTGGGCTATTTATATTGAAGATCAATGGTCAGTTACTGAAGATTTAACGTTAACACTTGGTCTACGAAATGACAGCTTTACTAACTATAATGCTGATGGAGAAGAGTTTGTTTCTATTGATAACCAAATTGCTCCGCGGATAGGTGGGTCTTGGGATATCAATGGTGACGGTGATAGTAAATTATACTTCACAGCAGGTCGCTACTATTTACCTGTAGCTGCGAATACTAATATTCGTTTAGCAGGTGCAGAGACATACATTCAAACATGGTATGCATATGAAGGCTTAAATGCAGACGGTACTCCTGTTGGTTTAAGCACACAGTTAGGTGATCCTGCTATTTCTAATGGCGGTGACGGTACTGCAAAACCATCAAATACCCTATCAGACAAAGATCTAGAACCAATGTATAACGATGAGTATATGATTGGTTACCAAGCAGCAATTAATGATGATTGGTCATGGGGAATCAAGGCAACTTACCGTGTTTTAGGTAATCAAATTGATGATGGTTCTTACATCTTTAGGGATGAAAACGGTGAATACTTAGGTGAAAACTGGTTCTTATTTAACCCTGGTAATGGTGCTACTTTCAATTTCGATCTGGATGGTGACGGCACTACTGAAGAATATAGCTTTAGTGCTGAAGAGTTAGGCTATCCAGACGCTAAAAGAAAATATGCTTCAGTTGATTTAACATTAGAGAAAACATGGGATCAGGTATGGTCTTTAAAAGCACTATATACATGGTCACACAACTACGGTAATACAGAAGGTTTTGTTAAATCTGATAATGGCCAAGATGATGCTGGTCTTACGCAAGATTGGGATTACCCATATTTAATGGATGGTGCTAATGGTAATCTACCTGCAGATCGACGTCATAACATTAAAATTTATGGGGCGTATGCTGTTACAGAAGACTTCTTGATTGGTGCAAATGTTAATGTTGCTTCAGGTCGTCCTTGGACAGCTTTAGGTCAAGGTTATACACCAGATCCTGATTTATACCAATATGGTGATACATACTACGTAGGTGACAAACGTTTCCCTCGTGGTAGCATGGGTACTACACCATGGACAGCTCGCTTAGATCTTAACTTTACTTATAACCTTCGCTTTAACGATCAAAAAGTTCGTTTAGCCATGGATATATTTAATGTATTTGATGCTTCTACAGCAACTCGTTACGATGAGGAAGCAGAAGTTGCAGCTGGTGATGGAAATGCTACATTTGGTTTAGCTCAAACTTACCAATCACCACGTAGAATTCAATTATCAGCTTCATACGACTTCTAATAAGTTAAATAACAGAGTTTGATTAACTAAAAAGCCTCATTATGAGGCTTTTTTTATGACTTTTTCAGTATTTTAAATGATATAGACTCTGAGAATGATATTTATAAGTAGATAAAAAAGCAGTTTTACTATTAAAATAATTTATAAGCATTCTATTTTATAGACATTTGCAATTCTAGCTACTCCCTCTGGCAATTAATACCGGTGGTAAAAGGGTGCTTTGCACCTCTTCTTCACGTATTAACTTAAGTAGGTTCTCTACTAACATTTGCCCTGCAACGGTGGTGTCTTGCGCTATGGTGGTGAGCGGTGGGTTTATGTAGCTTGCAATGGCTATGTTATCAAAACCGACCACGGCCACTTCGTTAGGAACATTAATATTGGCTTCTTTTAAAGCGCGAATTGCACCAATGGCAATTAAATCACTGGCGGCAAATAAGGCGTTAAATTTTATGTTATTAGCAATAAGTGAGCGTGTAGCATGATAACCAGACTCTTCAGTTGAAATAGCATTGGCCATTTTTCGCTCATTAATGGTTATACCATTAGTAAGTAGCTCATCTTTAAACCCCTGAAAGCGGGCAAAAAATTCTGGGCTGTGATCAGATGCATCACCGATAAACGCGCAATCGGTGCGGTTATGGGCAATTAAATGACCAGCGGCTAGTTTGCCCCCGCCATAGTTGTCGCAGCATACAGTAAGATCTGGGCGGTTATCTACTGTTGCGCCCCAGCATACAAACTTAGTATTTTGGTCAAGCAAGGTTTTAAATTTTGGTTGAAAGTCTATGTAATCACCATAGCCGAGCAAAATAATACCATCGGCTCTGTGGCTGTCTTCGTAGTCGGCTTGCCAATCGGCACTAGCTGATTGAAACGATACTAATAAGTCGTAACCTTCTTTTGCACACGCACGGGTAATACTGCCCAGCATTGATAAAAAGAATGGATTGATTTGTGATTCATCTGATGTTGGGTCTTCAAACAACAATAGCGCAAGGGTACTACTTTGCTGAGTACGCAAGTTGCTGGCATTTTTATCAACTTTATAGTTAAGTTGTTTTGCTATGTCGTGGACGCGTTTGCGTGTTTCTTCATTAACAAGGGGGCTGTTACGTAAAGCGCGAGATACAGTTGATTGTGAAACCCCTGCATAATGGGCAATGTCAAATGAGGTGGCTTTACCTTTCATTGTTACAACTTAATTAAATGCTAAATAATTGTGTCATTTTCGACTATTAGTGAATTATTTCAAGCTTTTTGCGATTTATTATTGATCTAATCCTGACACCGGTGTCATAATGCCAATGTTTTATCATTTTGTTGTCAAAACGTATTAGCTGCTATTTTATATAGCAGCCTTTTTTACTGTGATAGCTACTTTGAGGTGATAGCTCAAAGTGTATAAATAACAACGCATAGCGTTGTAAAATAATAAGCATAAGCCGCTTACACAAAAGAGATAATACCATGAGCCAAAATTCTTCTGCCCAGTTTAACCCTATCTTAGTTGCCGATATTGGTGGCACCAATGCGCGCTTTGCATTAATTACCGACTTTAATGAGCAAACTAACCAATTTGTTATTGAGCATATTAACATATTTCCCAGTGCTAATTTTGGCTCTTTAGAAAGCGCACTTGAACAATACCTAACAACGATTCCCCATGTTACGCCAACTCAGGCATGTTTAGCTGTTGCAGGCCCTATAAAAGCAGGCCAAGTGCATTTAACCAATTTAGGTTGGCATTTTAGTGTTAGTGAATTTAAAGCACATTTTAATTTAACACAATTAGAAGTAATTAATGACTTTGCTGCGTTTGCTTATGCAGCACCTTATTTAGACTCAACGCAAAACATTACTATTAAGCCCGGTCAAGCCGATGCAAATGCAAATATTGGTGTTATGGGACCAGGTACTGGCTTTGGTGCTGCGTGTTTAGTGCGTACAGCGCAGTCAACTGCAGTGTTAAGCTCTGAGGGCGGGCATATGTCGCTTGCTCCTGTAAACGAGCTAGACGCTTTATTAATTAACGAGCTTCGTAAAGAGCACCCTCATGTATCTATAGAAACTGTTTTTTCAGGCCCAGGTATTGCCCATTTATACAAAGCAATGGCAGCCGTGAAAGGGGTTACAGCTAAAAATTTAGATGCGGCACAAATTAGTAGCCTTGCAAACAGTGGCGAGTGTGAAGTGTGCGATGCAACGCTTAATCAGTTTTGTGACTGGATTGGCAGTGTGGCAGGCGATTTAGCGGTAGTATACGGCGCATTAGGTGGCCTATTTATAGGCGGCGGTATTTTACCGCGCATGCAAACACGATTACTTGAAAGCCGTTTTGTAGAGCGTTTTTCGCAAAAAGGTGTTATGTCGCAATATGCAGGGCAAATTCCAGTTACTTTAGTAACACAAGATAACATACCGCTAATTGGGGCGGGTGCGTGTTTATATAACAGCAAGTAAATTTGCTTAATGGTTGTATTTGGATAATGAACAAATGAAAAAAGTAACCATAAATAGCGTAGCAAGCCATGCGGGGGTTTCTAAAAAAACCGTGTCGCGGGTTTTAAATAATGAGCCTAACGTGAGTGCAGCTACGCGCGAAAAAGTACTTAAAGTATTTAAAGAGCTTGATTACACGCCTAACCCAATAGCACGCGGGCTTGCGCAAAATCGCAGCTTTATTATTGGCTGCTTGTACGATAACCCCAGTAAAAGTTATATAACACGGGTACAAACGGGTGCGCTTGCTGCCTGTAAAGAAAATAACTACAACTTACTAATACACCCGTGCGAATTACGTGGCGATGATTTAATTAACGATATAGAGCAGTTATTACAAACCTCGCGTTTAGACGGCGTAGTACTTACCCCGCCATTTGGTGATTTTGAAAAACTTGCTAATTTTTTAAAAGCTAAAAAAATACCCTACGCACGGGTTGCATCGGCACTGCTAGAAGATGATTCAATTTCAGTGCGCAGTAATGACGAGCAGGGCGCTTATGAAATAACCGAGCACTTAATTTCGCTTGGTCATAAGTCGATTGCTTTTATTAAAGGCCACCCTGATCACAGTGCTACGCAACAGCGCTTTAAAGGTTACAGACGAGCGTTGGCAAGCCACGGTATAGAATTTGACGAGCGCTTAGTAGAAGAGGGTAACTTTAGTTATCACTCAGGTGTAGACAGTGCGCGCAGTATTTTAGATTTATCGCCACGTCCTACCGCGGTATTTGCATCAAACGATTACATGGCGGCGGCGGTATTAAAACTTGCCACCCAGCGCCAATTACGCGTACCCGATGATATCTCTATTGCAGGGTTTGATAATGCACCAATTGCACGCCATATATGGCCGGGCTTAACGACTATTGCACAACCTGTAGAAGAAATGACTAAACAAGCTGTTACGCAGCTTATATCGCATATTTCGCAGCCACAAGAGCAGCCGTATCAGGTAACGCTAGAATCACGCTTAATTACCCGCGAGTCTACTGCTGCAATAAAATAACCCCCTTTTTTGTTTTTCACAGTAACCCGAATTTGAGTGACGCTTATTCGGGTTTTTTTTGTGCGGATTTTAGCAAATAAACTAAAATTAGCATGGTCATTAATTGGTCACGTTAAAATTTTAAACTATTTTTGTTACTCAGGGTTGACACCGGTGTCAATGCTATGCGTTAATACAGTGACACCGGTGTCAGGGTTGTTGTGAGAGGCTCCCTGGTAGCGTACCTTTGAACGGGTAAATCAAAGATGCTCAGTGCAGTTATTTACGTGGAGTCTGTAATTGCTACTGAGCCTTTTTCCTCTAACTAATAGAGATGAGCTAAATTATGTTGCACCCTCGCATTGAAGAAGTCACCCAACGCGTTATTGAACGCAGTAAACAAACCCGTCAAGATTATTTAGATCGTATTTCGCACGCAAAAAAACAAACAAGAGTCCGTGCCGGACTAGGCTGCGGAAACATCGCTCACGTTATGGCTGCGTGTAGCAGCGACGACAAAGCGCGCTTAAAGGCTGATGAGCAGCCAAATCTTGCTATTATCAACTCATATAACGATATGCTTTCGGCCCATGTGCCATACAAAGATTTCCCAGATTTAATTAAAGACCTTGCTACTAAGTACGACGCAACTGCCCAAGTTGCAGGCGGTGTACCAGCAATGTGTGATGGCGTTACGCAAGGGCGTGACGGCATGGAATTGTCGCTTTTTTCTCGCGACGTAATTGCTATGTCTACTGCGGTATCACTATCGCATGACGTATTTGACGGCGTTTTTTGTTTAGGCGTATGTGACAAAATTGTCCCAGGTTTATTAATTGGTGCCTTATCTTTTGGTCACTTACCGGTATTCTTTTTACCTGCTGGGCCAATGCAATCTGGTATTCCTAACAAAGAAAAAGCACGTATTCGCCAAAAATTTGCACAAGGTTTAGTAAGCCGTGAAGACTTACTTGAAGCTGAAAGCGCCTCGTACCACAGCGCAGGTACTTGTACGTTTTACGGTACTGCTAACTCAAACCAAATGTTAATGGAGATAATGGGCTTACACCTTCCAGGTAGCTCGTTTATTAACCCTTACACTGAGCTTCGCGATGGTTTAACAGGTAATGCTGTAGAAACCATGCTTAAGCAGCTTACAGATGATAAAGAAAGCCCGTGTTTAGCAGATGTAATCAGCGAAAAAACCATTATTAATGGTTTAGTTGGCTTGCTATCTACAGGTGGCTCAACTAACCACGCTATTCATATTGTTGCTATCGCAAAAGCGGCGGGTATTCAAGTAACGTGGAAAGACATGTCTGATTTATCAGAAGTTGTACCACTACTTACGCGTATTTACCCTAACGGCTCAGCCGATGTAAACCATTTCCAAGCCGCAGGCGGTATGGGCTTCTTAATGCGTGAATTAGCCGGTGCGGGTTATTTGCATACTGATGTTAAAACAATGCTTGGTGAAGGTTTAGCGCCTTACATGATGGAGCCGCGTTTAGATAAAGACGACAGCTTAATTATGAGCAACTCAACAGGCCCTTCAAAAGTGAAATGGGTAGATTGCCCAGAAAACTCACTCGATGAAGAAGTACTGCGTCCAATTAGCAATCCATTTAGCAAGCAAGGCGGCCTACAACTACTTACAGGTAACCTAGGTAAAGCAGTCATTAAAGTCTCTGCTGTAGCCACTGAGCATCAAGTAGTAACAGCCCCAGCTAAAGTATTTAGCTCACAAGGCGAACTGCAAGAGGCATACAGCCGTGGCGAGTTAAACCAAGACTTTATTGCCGTGCTTAAAGAGCAAGGCCCTAAAGCGAAAGGTATGCCAGAGCTGCATAAATTAACGCCTGTAATGGCAACACTTCAAGACGAAGGCTTTAAAGTAGCTATTGTGACTGATGGCCGTATGTCGGGCGCATCAGGTAAAGTGCCTGCTGCTATTCACTTAGCGCCAGAAGCTGTTGAAGGTGGCATTATTGCAAAAATTCTTGAGGGCGATTTAGTAACACTGGATGCGCCAAACGGAATATTAAAAGTACATGTTAGCGATGAAGAGCTTGCTAAGCGTGAACTACAACTTAGCCAACCAAGCTTAACCTTTGGTACCGGCCGAGAATTATTTACTGGATTTAGAAATATTGTAAGCAGCGCCGATTTAGGTGCGAGTGCTTTTGGACTTGAATAATAATTGCCACACACTGGGTAATGAGGAACAAGTAATGAGTATTGAAAAAATCTTAGCGTCGGCACCTGTGGTGCCAGTGGTTGTAATCGAAAAACTAGAAGATGCAGCACCACTCGCTAGAGCGTTATACAACGGTGGCTTAAAAGCCCTTGAAATTACGCTACGCACGCCTGTTGCAGTGGAAGCTGTAAAACTAATGAAAGCAGAAGTTCCAGAAGCTTACGTTGGTACAGGTACAGTGGTTGATAAAGCAAGCTTTGACGCTTCAGTAGAAGCAGGCGCTGATTTTATGGTAAGCCCAGGTGTAAGTGATGAATTATTAGCATTAGCTAAAGATTCAGACATTCCCTTTTTACCGGGTGCAGCAACTGCAAGCGAAGTAATGCAGTTAGCAAGCCATGGCTTTAAGTACTTAAAATTTTTCCCTGCAGAGGCTGCAGGCGGAACGGCAATGCTTAAGTCGATTGGCGGGCCATTGCCGCACATTACTTTTTGCCCAACCGGTGGTATTAGCCTAGCAACAGCCCCTAATTACTTAGCGCTTAATAACGTTATTTGTGTTGGTGGTACGTGGATGCTAGATAAGCAACTAATTGAAAACAAAGACTGGCAAGCCATTGAAGCGCTTGCTCGACAAGCAAGTGAAGTTAAATAGGAGTCTAAAAATGATTAATGTAGCAATTAATGGCTATGGCCGTATCGGTCGCAACGTACTACGTGCACTTTACGAGTCAGCACAAAACAGTGAAATTAAAATTGTAGCAATTAACGATTTAGCACCGGCTAACGTAAATGCGCATTTAACACAATTTGACTCAGTTCACGGTCAATTTTCTCAAAAAGTAACGTTATCAGATAACACTATGCTGATTGGTGATGACGTAATTACTTTGACTCAAGAGCGTGACCCTGCAAACTTACCGTGGAAAGAGTTAAACGTAGATATCGTTTTAGAATGTACTGGTTTTTTCACTAAGCGTGAAGACGCAGCTAAGCACATTACAGCAGGTGCTAAAAAAGTAATTGTGTCTGCTCCTGGTAAAGATTTAGATGCAACGGTAGTACACGGTGTTAACAGCGATGTAATTAACGCTGATAGCAACATTATCTCTAACGCATCATGTACGACTAACTGTTTAGCGCCAATTGCAAAAGCAATTAACGACACAGTAGGTATTGAGCAAGGTAGCATGACTACAATTCATGCTTATACAAACGATCAAAACTTATCTGACGTTTATCACCCAGATCTATACCGTGCACGTAGTGCAACACAGTCTATGATCCCAACTAAAACAGGTGCAGCTGCAGCTGTTGGCTTAGTACTTCCTGAGCTTGCGGGTAAATTAGACGGTATGTCGGTACGTGTACCTACTATCAATGTTTCTTTAGTTGATTTTACGTTTATCACTAAGCGCGAAACAACTGCTGAAGAAAT
>NZ_DJHW01000066.1:54102-151958 GCF_002433295.1 Pseudoalteromonas sp. UBA6610
TACAACGAGCTTCCGCTTGTTTCTATTGATTTTAATCACAACCCTGCGTCATCAATTTTTGATGCAACGCAAACTAAAGCTGATGGCAAACTAGTTAAAGTAATGGCTTGGTACGACAACGAGTGGGGTTTCTCAAACCGCATGTTAGACCAAGTTAAAGCATTAGGTCAGTACTTATAATTGACCGCGTAAAAGTTTAGCTTTATCCAACCAAGCCTGCATTATGCAGGCTTTTTTATTTTGATTGATTTATACCCGCTCGTTTAATAAAGCGCTTAGCTCTTTAAATCTAGGCCGCGATGCAATATCAGTATTTATAGCACGCGCTGCTATTTCGGACATTTTATTAAACAGTTCGCTTTGCTTATCTGCAGTGCTAACAGTGCTTAGCAAGTCCTCAATTAAGCAACCAAAAGCGCGGACTTCTATTAACTGTATTTGCTGTTGCTGATATTCGCTAAGCATGGCTAAATTTGTTGCTGCACCAAAATCACCAAATAAAACGTCATATTGTTCATTTATCATGGTGTTATGGGCGTAAATATCGCCATGACTTACGTTGTTAGCATGTAAGTGGGCAAGGGTGCTTATCATTTGCTGGGCAACTTTATAAATTGCTTCAGGCGAATAGTGACAGTATGTATTAAAGGTATCGCGCGTACAGGTTTCTAAACTTGGCGGCAAACCTAAATTAGTAAAGCGTGTATCTATTAGCTCCATCACTAAACCAAGCTGTGTGCTTTGCTCTATGTAGCTTAATACGTTAATTAAGTTTTTATGATAGCCTGCTTGTAAACAGCAGTTTACTTCATCAAGTGGGTAGCCATCGCTTGTTATTGCACCTTTAAATAATTTTACCGCCACATCGTGCTGCGCTGTTTTAGCTAAATGAATAACGCCCGATGCACCTTGGCCAATTACTTTTTTAAGCTCAAAATTTTCAAGTGGCGTGTTTTGTAAACGACTGTTAGTTAAGCACTGAGCTTTATTAAATGCATTACCCGCAAAGGCAAGCCAAGCAAGTTTGGGGAGTTCTAATAGCCAATTATCAAGTTTTGTTAGGTTATTAGCAGAGAGTCTAACTAGCTCTAAATTAGTACAAGAGGCCATACTCGCGGGTAGTTGTTTTAGGTTATTTCCTGCAAGGGCGAGCTTTTTAAGCTGTGTGTAATTACCAAAGTCACTTGGCAATGCGCTTAATTTGTTATCGGTCAGTATTAACCATTCAATATTTTTAGGTAAGCTGTTTAGTGCAAACTCTGTTATTTGATTACCTTTAAATGCAACCATAATTAAAGCAGGGCACTTAGCGAGTACTTCAGGTATATGTTTAAATTGGTTAAACGATAAAAACACCCGCTTAAGCTTTGTTAAGCATGCAAACTCATCTGGCAGTGTAGTGAGATTATTGTTTGATAAATCGAGTACTTCTAAGGTATCTGCAAGGGTTAAAATTTCTAAAGGAAACTGTGTTAAGCCTTCTACGAGTTGTAAGCGAGTAACACCATTCAACCTACCAGACTTAAGCTCTGCAAGGGTATTCATAAATTTTCACAAGCCTTTTAAAATAAAAAAGCCAACATTGCTGTTGGCTTAAAATAAATACGTTTAGTAAAGTTTAAAATTGCGCGTTATGGTAAACGTTTTGCACGTCGTCACAATCTTCAAGCATGGCTAAAAAGCGCTCCATTACTTCTACGTCTTCACCTTCAATAGGGGCTTCAACTTGTGGTACAAACGAAATTAAATCTACGTCAAAATCTGTAATACCCATTTCTTCAAGCGCTGTACGGGTGTTGTTGTATTCTGTATGTGGTGCAAAAACCGTCACTTTACCGTTTTCTACTTCTACATCTGTTACATCAACATCGGCCATCATAAGGGCTTCTAGTACAGCTTCATCGTCATCGCCATCAAAAACAAAAATAGCGAGGTGATCAAATAAATGTGATACCGAATTTTGTGCGCCTATTTTAGCGTTTGCTTTGGTAAAACAAATACGTACATCAGCAAACGTACGTTTGTTGTTGTCGGTTAAACAGTCAACAATAATCATACAGTTACCAGGGCCGTAACCCTCATAACGTGTAGCTGCGTAATCCTCTCCGCCGCCGCCTTTGGCTTTGTCTATTGCGCGCTCAATAACGTGTGCGGGTACCTGGTCTTTTTTAGCGCGCTCGATTAAACGACGCAGCGCAAGGTTACCATCTGGATCTACGCCACCATTTTTAGCGCAAATGTATATTTCTTTACCGTACTTAGAATAAACTTTAGTTTTAGCACCCGCAGTTTTAGCCATTGAATCTTTTTTGTTTTGGTAAGCTCTTCCCATCTGCGTTTCGCCTTAATATATGTAAATTATTGAATAAAATTGCAAGCCCGTATTCTAAAGGTAAAGCCGCAGTATCGCCAGTAAATGGCGTTAATTAATCATCTTGCTGTTGTAATTGCCACATTTGAGCGTATTGACCATTTTGTAATAAAAGCGCTGAATGTCTGCCTTGCTCAACCAGTTCGCCCTTTTTAAATACTAATATGTTATCGGCATCAACTATAGTTGATAGCCGGTGTGCAATCACAATACTGGTGTGGTTTTGAGTTACATCGCGCATTGCCTTTAAAATGGCTTGCTCCGCGTGCGAGTCGAGCGCCGAGGTTGCCTCATCAAAAATTAAAATAGGAGATTGCTTTAAAATTGCACGTGCAATTGCAATACGTTGTTTTTCGCCGCCAGATACTTTTAAACCGCGTTCGCCCACTAACGTTTTATCGCCTTGCGCTAAAGTTGAAATAAAGTCTTTTAAATGGGCCATTTCTATTGCTTTATCTATTTCACTATCGCTTGCTGTGGGTCTGCCATAGGCAATGTTTTCGCGTATGCTGGTGTTAAATAGCACGGTGTCTTGTGGCACTATAGCAATGGCTTTACGCAGGCTATCGAGGGTGACGGAGTCTATAGCTTGGTTATCTATGGTTATACTGCCCGCGCTAATATCGTAAAAGCGATAAAGTAACCGCGCCAACGAGCTTTTACCTGCACCACTTGCACCTACAACGGCAACCTTACTGCCTGCTTTAACTTTAAAGCTAATATTACTAAGAATAGGGCGGTTGGCATCGTAACTAAAACTGACATTATTAAAGGCTATATTGCCTTTGCTAACACAAAGGTGTTGAGCATGGGGTCGCTGCGTTACCTGTGGTTTTTTATTAAGTAAGCCCAGCATGTTTTCTAAATCGGTTAGGGCGCGTCTTATTTCTCGATAAACAAATCCTAAAAAGTTAAGCGGTAAAAATAATTGGATCATGTAGGCGTTTATCATTACAAGTTCGCCAATTGTTAGAGCGCCCGTTACCACTTCTTTGGCACCTAACCACATTAGCGCTGTAATAGCGCTTGCAATTATTAACGCTTGGCCTGAATTAAGCGCAAGCAATGACATTCTATTTTTTAAACGGGCGGTTTCCCAATTTGCTAAAAAAGAGTCGTATGTTTTGGCTTCAAATTCTTCGTTATTAAAATATTTTACAGTTTCGTAGTTAAGCAGGCTGTCTATGGCGCGCGTATTACTAAGGTTATCGGCGGCGTTTGCCTCACGTATAAAACGGTTTCGCCACTGCGTTACTGTTACAGTAAAGGTAATATAAATAGCAACCGCTAATAAAGTTATTAACGCAAACCAAATAGAAAATAGCGAGCCAAAAATAATAGCAACGGTCAGTATTTCAAAAAGGGTGGGGACAATATTAAACATTAAAAAACGCATTAAAAAGCTCAGCCCACTAGTACCACGCTCTATATCACGGCTTATTCCACCTGTTTGCCTATCGAGATGAAAAGCAAGCTCTAGCGAGTGTAAATGTTTAAATACTTTTAACCCAATATCACGCATCGCGTGCTCTGTCACACGAGAGAACACCGCATCTCTTACTTCGCCTAAAAACACGCTGGCAAACCTAAGCCCACCATACAAAAGCAATAGTAATGCAGGGATAACTAAAACTGGATTGATTGATTTATCAACCGAGTCGATAATTTCTTTTAATGCCCAAGGCATTAAAAGAGTTGCGCCTTTAGCTCCTATAAGGGCTAAAAGTGCAATAAATACGCGCCCTTTAAATTTAGTAATGTATGGCCACAGCGTTTTAATGCTTTGTTTTAAGGTCATTGCATCGGTGCGTTTTATAGTACTGTGTTTAGAGCGCATTACGGATCTCAGTCAAATAAATACTTAATTAATATGCATTGTATTTTAAATACTTGCCCATATATACTACGCATCCCTTATTTTAGTTTGACGCAACCATGTTTAACGTTCGTGTGTTTATAACTGCTTTTTTACTGTTTTGTGCGCTTTTTAGTGTTCAAAGTAGTGCGCAGTGCGTTACACATAAATTAAACACTGTAACCACCTCATTGAGTGTGTTTGCTGATAGCGTTGAATTAGCTAAAACGCTGCCTATATCAAAATCAGTAAAGGGAAGTGAGCACAAAAAAACACATCAAACTGGGTTTGACGCTCATCAACCTAGGTTAACGGCTAGTAATTCTTCGCTATTTTTACATGTCGCGCAAAGTGAGCCTGAATACGATGTTGTATTTGAGTTTTTTGCACACACCCATTTTAGAGAAATATACCTAAGCCCTAACGCGTTTATTGCCCAACAGCCATGGTATACACTTGTAACGCATAGCAAAAAGTCGCGACTCAGCGGCTGGAAAGACGCTAATTTACTTTATACCGCCGTAAGTACCTACCACGCTTAATTTTCTTATTTAATTTTTATTAGGTTTTAACGTTTTACGTTTAAGCCTTGAGATTAATTGTGCTTTTAAAAAGTACGTTACCGGTTCTGGTAATAAGGAAACACCATGTTAAGTGTAAAAAAAGATCACAAGCCGTTTATGGCTAAATTTAAATTAAGCTATATAGCCATGCTTATTGTGCTGGTTTTATTAGCCATTAGCGCATTACCCAACTTATACCCTAATAAATCGTGGTTACATGTAAGCAATGCACCTCATATCGAAACACAAGCTGTGCCAAGCACTAATGCATTAGTAACTTTTTTAAATAACCAAGGTTTAAAAGTTGAGCAAGGGCTAAATAATCAAACATCTATAAATATTTTGTTAAACGAGCCAACTAAAAGCGCACAAGCGCAAGCGGCTATAAAGGCGCAGTACCCACACACGCAAGTTAAAATTGTAGAACATGCAACGAGCCCACTTTGGCTGCAAGAGTTTGGTTTATCGCCAATAAAATTGGGACTAGATTTAAACGGCGGTGTGTTATTTGTACTCGACGTAGATTTAGATAAAGCAATTGATGAGCAATTAGTCAGTGCGTATCAACAAGCAAAATCAATTATTATTAAGCAAAAAGCGTACGGCCTTAAAGTGCTGCAAACAGGGCACGGCTTTGAAATAAATGCACACCCAAATGGAGCGAAAAAGCTTACCCCGGTAATCAATGAGCTACAAAGTCGATTTGCTAATTTAGCAGTTTCAACAACCAGTAATGGTGATATTAAAAATGCAAAATTCACCTATTCAGAGCAAGGGCGAAGCAACTTTGATAAAGAAGTAATGAGTCAAACGCTCACAACGCTTCGCTCACGCATAGAAGAATTAGGCATTACCGAAGCCGTCACTCAGCGCCAAGGTAAAAACCGTATACGCATAGAGCTACCTGGCGTGCAAGACCCAACAGAGGCAAAGCGCATTATAGGCGCAACTGCATCACTTGGGTTTTATCAGTTAAAAGAAATCGGTGGGCAAACATTTGATATGCAATCAGGCGGGACCATCAAACTTGACCCAGTGCCAATTTTTACCGGTGATCATATTAATAACGCCACCATAGGGCGTGATGACTGGGGTAAACCCCTTGTGCAACTTAGCCTTGATGGGCAAGGCGGCGATGCCATGTCAGCGTTTTCAAAAGCAAATATTGGTAAGCCTATGGCCACGGTTTACTCTGAGTACTCTCAAAACGCTAAAGGTGAAACGGTTAAAAAAAGCGAAGTTATAAATGTAGCGAATATTGCGCAGCATTTAAGTTCACGTTTTAGTATTACTAATATGAAAAGCCAACAAGCAGCGGCCGATTTAGCACTATTATTACGCGCAGGCTCGCTAACTGCACCGGTTACTATTGTGCACGAGCAAACAATTGGCCCAAGCCTAGGTCAAGAAAATATAACTAACGGCTTGGCCGCATTGATGCTGGGCATGGGTATTACACTTGCCTTTATGGCAATGTGGTATCGCCGTTTAGGGCTTATTGCAAACGTAGCGCTGTTATTAAATTTAACGTCGCTTGTGGGGCTAATGTCGTTATTACCAGGGGTTGTGTTAACACTTCCGGGCATTGCCGGGCTGGTACTCACCATTGGTATGGCGGTAGATACCAACGTTATTATATTTGAGCGAATAAAAGAAGAGCGTAGAAAAGGCCGCTCTGCTTATCAAGCTATTCAAGAAGGTTACAAGCAAGCCGCTAACACCATATTTGATGCCAATATAACCACCATGATCACCGCGCTTATATTATATGGAATAGGTTACGGCCCGGTTAAAGGCTTTGCCATAACATTGGCACTTGGCTTAATAACCTCGGTATTTACTGGCGTGTACGTATCAAAAGTACTAAGCCAAACGGTATATTTAAAAATGGCTAAAAAAGCAGGAGTAAATGCACATGCTTAACATTTTTTTAAAGGGCGAGGCGGGTACACGTATGCGTTTTTCGGGCATGCTTTTAAGCGCCATACTTGTACTGCTATCGGTATTTACGCTTAGTCAAAAAGGGCTTAATTTTGGACTCGATTTTACCGGTGGTTACCTAACAGAATTTACCAGCAGCCAAGATGTTGAGCTAAAACAACTTGAGCAATTTATTACTAAAAATCACAATGGCGAGTTTGAACTAACCGCACAAGGGAATAATCACTTTCAACTACGCGAAGCGCCCAGCGGTTCAACAGCAAATAGTAGTGATTGGCAAAGCGCCATTACACAAAATGCAGACATTAACGCCGAGGTTTTATCATCAGCGTATATTGGCTCGCAAGTGGGTGATGAACTGTTTGAACAAGGTTGTTTAGCGCTATTTTCAGCCATGGTTGCAGTAATGCTTTATTTAGCAGTGCGGTTTGAATGGCGTTTAGCCGTAGGCTCTGTGGTTGCACTAGTGCATGATTTATTACTGGTACTGGGGCTATTTTCGCTATTAAGTATTGAGTTTAATTTAACCGTACTTGCCAGTTTGCTGGCCATTATAGGTTACTCACTTAACGACTCTATAATAGTGGGTGATAGAGTACGCGAGCTTTTACGTGTTAAATCTAATAATGCGCTTAGCCCCGCAAGTATTATTAACAACGCCATAAAAAGTACCTTAACGCGCACACTTATTACATCGGGTACCACACTTGCTACAGTTGCAAGTGTTTGGCTCCTCGCGGGTGCGCCATTACAAGGCTTTGCCATCGCGCTATTTACCGGCATTGTAGTAGGTACGTTCTCATCTATTTGTATTGCCGCCACGTTACCCGAACTATTAGGGTTAAGTGCTAAAAATTACGAAGAAAAACAAGATGCAGAAACGCAAGCGTTGCTCGATATGCCCTAGCAATAAATGCTTTTAAAAATCTGCATTAAAACACAGGCGCTTAAAATAATGGTTTTAAGCGCTTTATAACGGTAAAATTAATCACATAGTTTACCGTATTGGTTATTAGCGCCTTACATGAATAAATCCCACGTAATAGAACACCTTAAATTTGCACTCGAAGCACAATTAAACAGTGCAAAACAAGCAGCAAAAGCCGCGCACGACGCCGCCACTCACGAAGAAAGCGTTGCAGAAACGCAGTACGATACCCTAGGGCTCGAAGCCGCTTATTTAGCACAAGGCCAAGCCGAGCGTGTAAACGATTGCTACAAAAGCATTAAACAGTTTGAAGCCATTTTTAAAGAGCCCACTCACAAAAAAGTGATTATAAGCTCACTCGTTTGCTTAGAAGATGAAAGCGCCTTACAAAAATGGTTTTATTTAGGCCCAGCCGCAGGCGGCTTAACGGTTGAAGTTAAAGGGCTAAATATTCAAGTTGTTACACCAGAAGCACCGCTAGGTAAACAACTTTTAGGCAAACAGCTTGATGATGAAGTAATCCTAACCATTGCAGGCAAAAACCATGAATATGAAGTGGTAGAAATTTTATAAAACATTGGTTTTTATGTAGGTCGGATAAGCGAAGCGCCATCCGACAAAGGTAACTTGTTCTACAACATTATTAACAGTCGTTTTGGTGTGTCATAAGCCTTCAAAGTGGTGTTTAATAAGTTTCTATATTTTCATTATAGGATAATTTATGCAGCGAATACCTGATATACGTATTTGGAGAACAGCAAATGAGTATCAAGAATCTTCAGTGATCTTATTAGAAGCTGGGAAAGGCTGGTCTGCCTCAATTTTGGCTGCACTTGCAATTGAGATTTATTTGAAATCTTTCCTTTCAACAGAGGTTAAAATTGAACTTGATGAAGATATTTACCAAAGTTTCAAGAAAACAAAGCGTGGGCATAGCTTAACTGAGCTTTTCTATCGTATCCCTAAAAAATACCAAGACGAGCTAGTTTCTGGGTATGAAAAAACAGTCTGCGAACGTACTCTCATACAGCGCTTGGAAAGGTATAATAACCTTTTTTTTGATGCTCGCTATATTCATGAGCAAAATCCAACAGTGTATGTGGACAATTTAATAGTGAGGCTTGCTGAAGATATAAGAAATGTAGTTGCTAACATTTCGACTCAATGAGTACTGTAAAAATATAAGGCGCATAAATGGAACATACCAGTGGGTTTTACTCGTAGGTAGCTAATTTAAAAAACTATTTTATTGCCTCTGTTTTGGGGGGGGCCTAGGTAAACAAGGAAGTATTTTGATTCATAGAGTTTTATCAATATCCGCAATGCTCTTTTTATTATCAGCTTGCACAACAGGAAAACTTTACTACACGAAGGCTTCTGGCGAACGCGTTTTAGGGTGTGATGTGGAGTTTGTTGGCTTACCAAGTGTAGACAAGTTTGCGGTTGAGTATGCATTTAGCCTTTGCGCAAAAAGCTCTGTGAAAAAAGGGCATTCAATAGATAAAGAAATGGAATACCTAATTACCCTAAACCTTCAAATTCCAGAGTCAAAATGCGGTGAATCATGGAACCATAAGTCAGCAAAAGAGCAGTACAAAACTGGCAAACTGTCAAAGAAGGAATATGGCTATATTGTCGCTCACATAGAATTGGGTTTAGCGGTTGTTAACGAATGTTCACCAATAACTAAATAAAAATCAATCATTTCGATCGTTTTGGCGAGGCATGCAGGATGCCTTCGCCCTTTATCCGACCTACGAGTTAGCCTTTTTCACAAACTTTGCTGTTACCATCATTTCGCCAATACCATCTACTTTGCAATCTAGCTCGTGATCTTTTTTATCAAGCACACGTCTAACGACCGCTTTGGTGCCAATTTTAATAACTTGTGAGCTGCCTTTTATTTTTAAATCTTTGGCTACGGTTACTTTATCGCCATCAGTAAGTAAAGTGCCGTTGGCATCTTTAACTAAAATTGCGTCTTCATCACTTGTACTATTTGGATTCCATTCATAGGCGCATTCAGGGCAAATAAGCAGTTGTTGGTCTTCGTAAACATATTCAGATTGGCATTGTGGGCAGGTAGGATGTGACATTTATAACGCTCATAAAATAGTAATTTTGCGTATTTTAATCTGCATTAATAGGAAAATATAGTTAATCAATATTTTTTATCTTCACGCTAAAAATATCTCGTTTGTGTGGTTTTTAAAAAGGGCATATAAAGCAGATGTCGCTTAAGCAATTTAAGCGCTAACACTTACAGTAGGTATTTGTTAAAGCACCCATCGTATTAAGTGATACGCGCAATGCCCACTTAGTACGCTGGGTGTTTCTATTTATAGTGCTGAGTATTTTATTAGGCATGCTTTTTATATTTTTGACTTAACTAGGAAAAGTCGTGTTTAAAACCTTAATAGTGGTTGATAACAACGAGCAAACACTTGCTCAATCGTTCGAAAATGTAATTACGTTTAATAGTTACTTACGTGATTACCCAAAACATAATGAACCTAAAACCCGCATTATTAATTTATGCGACTCAAGCCAATACTTGAGTAAAGGTTACTATTGCTCATTACTTGCAGAGGCCCGTAAACACCAAGTATTACCCAGCGTTAAAACAATAAACGCGCTTCGAAGCGGTCAAGCTCCTATGTTAAATATTGGCTCTATTGATGGCGAAATTTACTTTGGTAATGCCTTAAACGAATTACAAAGCAAAGCGGCTAAATCTGTATTTAAGCAATACCCAGCGCCTATTTTATATGTAGATGAGCAAGGCTTGTTACAGCAAGGTTCGCTTAGCACTTTAAACGATGAACAATTCAGCAATTTTGTAGCAAAACTAAATACGTTTACTCAAACCCAGTGGCGCATTGGTACTGTGCAGCGCCGTTTTAGATGGGACATGGCAATCCTTGTTGATCATAACGAAAAAGTACCACCGAGCGATAAAGACGCCATAGCCCGCTTTATAAAAGCAGCGGCTAAGCATGGTATTAATGCTCAAGCATTAAGCTTTGAAGAAATAGACAACATTGCCCAGTTTGATGCGTTATTTATTCGCCAAACTACAGCAATTGACCACCCAACGTATCGCCTTGCTAGTAAAGCGCAAAGCCTTGGTTTAGTGGTTATTGACGACGCTGAGTCTATTTTACGCTGTTGTAATAAAGTGTATTTACACGATGCGTTTAATTATCAAAAAGTGCCCAGTTTAAAAACGGTGGTAGTGGCTGATCAATCAGCGCAAACGCTTGAGCAATTAGAAGAGGCGTTTACCTATCCGCTGGTTTTAAAAATGCCTGAAGGGTCGTTTTCTAAAGGGGTGTTTAAAGTTGCAAACCGCAGTGAGCTTGAAGCTAAACTAACCGAGCTGTTTGAATATAGCGCATTGGTACTTGCACAAGAATACATGTACACAGAATACGATTGGCGAGTAGGGGTATTAAATGGCCGCGCTATTTATGCGTGCCGCTACTTAATGGCTCGTAATCATTGGCAAATTTATAATCATGATGCTAAACGGTTTTTCTCGGGTGGCTTTGAAACGCTACCTACCTTTGAGTTACCAAAAGCCGTGTTAGATGCCGCTTTAAAAGCATGTAAAACTGTGGGCAAAGGCTTATATGGCGTAGATGTTAAAGAGCATCAAGGTAAAGCATATGTGCTTGAAGTAAATGATAACCCAAGTATTGATCATAAAGTAGAAGATGGCTATTTAGGCGATGAGCTATACATGATTATTATGGACGAATTTAAACAACGTTTAGAAGCGCGAGGCCGTGGGTAATAACATGCGTAACCTTGTTATTCGACAGGCACTTAGCAGTGATTTAAACGCATTGATTGACGTTGAAAATACGTGCTTTAATAACGATAAATTGAGCCCGCGTAGCTTAAAACGCTGGTTAAATGCTAAGCACGGTATTTTGCTCGTTGCCGATAATGGCGAGCAAGTATGCGGCTATGGGCTGGTGTGGTGCCATAAAGGCACGCGTTTAGCGCGTTTATATTCGCTTGCTGTAATACCCACAATGCAAGGTAAAGGCATTGCCAAAATGTTATTAGCTGCGCTTGAAAAACAAACCAGCGAGCGTGGCCGGCTTTACTTACGTTTAGAAGTGGCGGTAAATAACGAAAGTGCGATAGGGCTCTACAAAAGCTTGGGTTACAGAGTGTTTGGTCAATATAGTGATTATTATGACGATCATAGTGATGCACTGCGAATGCAAAAAAATATTCGCCAAACGCGTGAGCTAAAAGTAGAGCGGTTAACGCCGTGGTATCAGCAAACTACCGAGTTTACCTGTGGGCCTGCTGCGTTATTAATGGCAATGGGGGCACTTAAGCCAAAAACTGAGCTTAGCCAATCACATGAGCTGGCACTTTGGCGCGAAGGCACCACCATTTTTATGACATCGGGCCATGGTGGTTGCCATCCGTTTGGTTTAGCGTTGGCGGCTAATAAACGCGGCTTTAAAAGCGAGGTAATGGTAAATACCACAGAGCCTTTGTTTTTAGATGGCGTACGCAATGAAAATAAAAAAGTGGTGCTTGCTACTGTGCATAAGCAATTTGTTGATGGTATTGCACACGCAAATATACCACTTAGCTATAAAGATGTAGAGCTTGAGCATATTGAACAGTGGTTAAGCCAAGGCTTTAGTGTGCTGTTACTAATTAGCACATACCGGTTTGATGGTAAAAAATCACCTCATTGGGTGTGCGTTACCCACCTTGATGAGCACTGCGTGTATGTTCATGACCCATTTTGCGAACCAGGCAGCGATAAACAACTCGCTATTGATTGCCAGTATGTGCCTATAGCGCGCAGTGATTTTAGTAAAATGTCAGCATTTGGTAGCCAACGTTTAAGAACCGCAGTGGCCATTGCTAATAATTAATAGGTTTTAAGTAAAGAGTGACTTTTTTAGATTTAATTGATGTAGCGCCTTATTCGTGGGCAGCCATTGGCACCGCCGCTTTTTGCGGTGCCATAATTGGCTTAGAACGGCAATTGCGCGGTAAACCTGTGGGTATTCGTACCTCTGCGCTCATAACGCTGGGCACGTATTTGTTTTTATCAACCGCGTTTAACTTACAAGGGGATGTAATTGATCATTCGCGTGTAGTGGGGCAAATAATTACAGGCATTGGCTTTTTAGGTGCAGGGGTCATGCTTGCAAAAGACGGCGCTGTAGTAGGGGTGACATCTGCTGCAACCATTTGGGTGCTTGCCTCAATTGGCGTAATGATAGCCACCGACAATTTAGGTGCTGCCATTAAACTTTCGGTGCTGGTGGTTGGTATTTTATACGGTGTAGATGTACTGGAGGCAAAATTTAAAAGCCTAAGCAAAGGCGTACACACTAAAGTAAAAAATTATCAAAAACGTTACTACCGAAAAGACTTTAACGACACAGAACGCCACTGATTTAACGCCACTAATTTAGTGGCGTTTTTATATGAGTGTATTAACTAAAGCGTGACTGCTTGGTACTCTATTGCCTCGTTAATAGGCGCAGGGCGACCAATAAAGTAGCCTTGGACGTTATCTACTTTTAGCTGCCTCAATGTGAGAAGCTCTTCTTTATTTTCGATACCTTCAGCTACAATCGTACAATTAATTGCTTTTGCAAAACCACATAATGCTTTTGCGAGTAAAAACTTTCTTTGGTCGTTATTTATATTTTCAGTCAGGCTTATATCAAGTTTTATAATATCGGCTTCTAACTCCAATATGTGCTGAAAAGACGAAAACCCAGCGCCTACATCGTCAATTGCTAGTTTTACGCCTTTATTTCTCAATGGCTCAAGTGCCGCGCGCATAGCTTGGTAATCTAAAATAGGCGAGTGCTCTGTGACTTCTAATATAATGCGGGTGCAATCAACATTTTGTAATACATTATTAATTGAGCCCGATAATATATGTGCAGGAGATGTATTTATAGTCACGTAGGCATGTGGGGCAAGTTCATCCATACAATGTAGGGTGTTTTGTATAGCAAGAATTTCCAGTGCTTCACCTAGCCCTAAGTTGTCGGCATCTTTAAACCATACATCGGGGGTTTTGTAAGGTTGAGTAAAAAAGCGTGAAAGCGATTCATAACCCGATAGCCGATTCGTCGCTAGGTTAAAAATGGGCTGAAAATAAATAGTGATGGCATTTGTTTTTATAATATTTTCAATCAGTATTTTTGTCTCATTACTTATGATCTCTGATTGTGATCTTTGTTCAATGAGCTCGGTAGCAAGCTCTGAAATTAGTTTTAAAAAAGCCAGATCTCTATCATTTAAGTCGTCATCAAATGTGGTTTTATAACAGCAAAAGGTACCATACGTTTTGCCTGATGCTAAAACAATCGGTACACCTATGTAAGCGCCTATATTTAATTTTTTGGTGACCGGCATAGCCTTAGTAATAGGGTGTTTATGTGTGTTAGGAATTATTGGTTCAAGGTCGTTGTCTGAAATTTTTTTACAGTAAGTCTCACAAATAGGATCTGAATTACCTACTGATACGCAGTGGTTATCGGTATGATTATCAACCACCTTAAAAACCCGATCTGTTTGTGTAAATTCTGATATAAACGCCACATCCATTTTAAGATGTTTGCGAACAAGCGAAAGTAACCTTAATAACTTTTCGTCCACTGAGCCATTATTTTGATGTTCAAAAAGGTGCTGTTTTATTTCATCTCTCATACAATAACCTAGCTAGGATTTTAGCTAATAGTGTAATTTATATAAGGAAAAAAGCCACTTAATTGCAGCTTTGTATTAGCCAAATAGTTTTCTTCGTACTACTTTTCTGTACTCGCTTGGCGTTTGGCTAAGCACTTTTTTAAATACCCGGGTTAAATGGCCTTGGTCGTTATAGCCGACCTCAAGTGCCACTTCTTGAATCGTTAAATTAGATGAAGCTAATAACTCTTTAGCGCCTTCTACCCGTAATTGTTGCCAATACTCTATAGGGCTTTGATTAGTCGCAAGCTTAAAGCGGCGGGTAAATGTACGATAACTCAAACTAAATTGGGCGGCTACTTCTTGTAAGTTTAACTCGCTGGCTAAATTAGTTTTAAGCCAAAACTGAATTTGCGCAATGAGTTCATCTGGATGGCGGTCAACCGCGCCTTCAAGGTAGCGCTGATCTTCGTATGGTTTACGTACTTCGTGCGAAAAGTTACGCTCTACATGTTGCGCAGCTGCTTTGCCATAGTATTGGCTAATAATATGAACGATCACATCGGCAAGGGCATTTAAGCTTGCCACCGTATACATGCGCTCAGATTGGGTGATAAAAAAGTCGGGCTTTAGGCGCACTAACGGGTAGTCGTTGCTAAATTGTTTGGCGTAATGCCAATGGGTTGTTGCAGGGTGCCCATCCAGTAAGCCCGCCTCTGCAACTAGGCAATTACCCGTGCCTACACCAATTATATGACTGCCGGTTTCAAAGCTTTCTTGTAGCCATTCAACCACTTCTTTATTAGTACGTACTACAGGGCGAGGGTTTCGCCAAATCCCAGGCACAATAATTAAGTCGTTGTAGGGCGCGTTATGTGTGCTGCAGTCAGGAACTATGGCAAGCCCAGTACGGTTTTGTATTGGCTCATTATTTTTAGCAATTAAATTTATACTAAGCGGTCTAAAGTCCGTGTGGCTTAAATGGCCTTTTGCATAAGCCTCACCGGCTCTTAGCATTTCAATAGGCAGTGTTAAACTGGTAATAAGTAAATGCGGGTACACTGCTATGGCAATATTTAACGCTGGGTTTACTGATTTTTTATGCATGTGAATGCTCCGACCAGTACTTTTTGGCCTTTAATGCTGAATATTTGGCTATTTAAGCACAAAGTGTTGTGGTTAATCCAATTAAACTGTTGGCTTCTCCTATAACACGTTTTAAAGGTTAATTATGACAGCATTACCCGTAATAGTAGGCATGGGTGGTATTAACGCCGCTGGCCGTACTTCTTTTCATCAAGGTTACCGCCGTATCGTGTTAGACGCATTAAACGCACAAGCTCGTAGTGAAACATTTTTAGGCCTCGCCACATTAATGAACTTAGTACGCGTTGTTGATGGTCAATTACAAGACACAAACGGTAATAATGTTGAGCAAAGCGACATAGAAGCACGCTTTGGTGAGCAAATTATTGCTGGCACACTTATTCGTAAAATTGAAAAAGAACATTTTGACGCAGATGCCACGCCTTGGCAGCAAAAGATGACGTTAAAGTCCTCTGATGAAAACGCAATTGTGTTTGAAACGCGCGCACGCGATTTACCAACCCCAGTGCCTGCCAGTTGGAAAGTTCAAGAGCTTGAAGGCAAAAAAGTAAAAGTGACTATAGCGGCAGAGCTAGATGTAAAATTAGATTCTACCCGTGATAACCCAATTAAATCGGCAGGACAGTTTCCTACCGGGTTTGATCCATCAATAATGTATAACAGCCGTTACCAGCCACGTGGTTTGCAAGCCACTATATTTGCAGCAAACGATGCTATTAAGTCAACTGGTCTTGATTGGCAACGCATAATGAATAGCGTAGAGCCAGATAAAATTGGTACTTATTCAGCCTCGGTTATTGGCCAAATGGACGACAAAGGATTAGGCGGTTTAGTTAAAGCACGCCAGCAGGGCGATCGTGTTAGTACAAAGCAATTAGCACTTGGCTTAAACACGATGTCGACTGATTTTATAAACGCCTACGTTACAGGTAATGTAGGTACTACGTTTTCTACCTCGGGTGCATGTGCCACATTTTTATATAACTTACGCGCTGCAGTAAACGATATTCAAGCAGGGCGCACACGTGTTGCGGTGGTAGCAAGTGTTGAATGCGCTATTACGCCTGAAGTAGTAGAAGGCTTTGGTAATATGAGCGCCCTTGCTAATGTTGAAGGTCTGCGCCGTTTAGATAATTTAAGCAGTGAACAAGAGCCAAATTACCGTAAAAGCAGCCGTCCATTTGGCGAAAACTGTGGCTTTACATTAGGTGAAGGCGCACAAGTGGCCATTTTAATGGACGATGCGTTAGCACTTGAACTAGGTGCAGACATTATGGGCTCAGTGCCTGATGTATTTGTAAATGCCGATGGTATAAAAAAATCAATCACCTCACCGGGCCCTGGTAACTACATTACAATGGCCAAATCTGCAGCGCTTGCAACAAGTTTATTAGGTAAAGAGGCGTTACAAAAGCGCAGCTTTATTTTAGCGCATGGTTCTAGCACGCCGCAAAATAGAGTAACAGAGTCACTTATTTATCATAAAGTGGCACAAACGTTTGCCATTGATAGCTGGAAAGTGACGGCGCCAAAAGCTTATGTAGGGCATACAATTGCCCCCGCCAGTGGCGATCAGCTCGCTATTGCGCTGGGTGTATTTAGTCATAATATTATGCCGGGTATTACTACCATAGATAAAGTTGCCGACGATGTTTATGCAGAACACTTAGATATACGTAACAGTCATTACGATTGTGGCGACATGGACATAGCTTTTATAAACTCAAAAGGTTTTGGCGGTAATAACGCCACAGCGACTGTACTTAGCGCTAAAGTAACACTACAAATGCTTGCTAAGCGCCATGGCGAAAAAGCGATGAGTGATTACGCTGATAAAAACACATCCGTTGTTGCTGCGCAAAACACCTATAAAGCGCAAGCTGACCTTGGTAAGTACGAATTAGTATATCGTTTTGGTGATGGCGCCATTGACGATAACGACATTGTAATTGGCGAGGACGGCATAGAGCTTCCTGGTTTTGATAAAGCAATTTCGTTTAATACAACCAACTCCTATCAAGATATGTTTTAGAAGATGAGTTTTACATAGGTTAGCATAATTTAATACCCCCCCGTTTTTTCTGGGCTGTAGCGTAGGCATAAGTTATCAAAGCTTATAATCGGTACAGACCCAGCACGGACCCATCCCCAAAAATAGACCCGAAATGGACCCACAGTGGACCCACTTTTTCTACCTTCGAAACTCTAAAAACGCCGAGCTTTTAACATTTGATCTTAAGTATTTGTAATGATCACCACACGACAAAAGTTGCAAGTTTTAAGCTCTTAACTTAAATTAATACAAAATACTAAGTTAATATCATTAAGAGGTCGCGTGAGATTATTCGCTTTATTATTTTTGCTGTCCTTCACAGCTAACGCTGAAAGTATAAGAAACAAGAATCATGGCACTTTGATAGTCTCAGAAGTAACCTCAATCTATGACGGAGATACCTTCAGAGCTAATATTAAAGGACTTCACTCTTTGATAGGGGAGCGAATCGGTATTCGAGTTGCGGGTGTCGATACGCCAGAGATGCGAGGCAAGTGTAAGCAAGAAAAAGATCTTGCTCGCCAAGCAAAGCAAGTAACCGTTAAAGCATTGCGTTCGGCGAAGGTTATTGAACTTAGGAATACGAAACGAGGTAAGTATTTTAGAATTGTAGCCGACGTATACGTGGATAACAAAAGCCTGACTGACATTCTAATCAAGTCAGGCTTGGGAGTTGCTTACGATGGTGGCACTAAAGCTCGTAGCTGGTGCGTTTAAGCAACGAGCCTGTTGGTTGCTTCGGCCCAAAAATAGGTGATAAAAGCTCCTGTTCCATGGTATTAGGGGTATGAATACATTGAGTTATTTTCATACTTGATAAACTACTCGGATATTGTGGCCCTAATATATTCAGCAACCTGATCAACTGGGAGCGGTTTTGAAAAAAAGTATCCTTGGATTCTAATATCTTTGTACCTAGATAAATGGTTAATTAGCTTTTCATCCTCAACCCCTTCAACCACTACTTTCTTGCCTAAGTCGTAACAAATAGTGATTATAGTATCTAAAAGCTTTTGTTCTTTAGTATTTTTATCGGCTCCTAAAGTGAACTCCCTGTCTATTTTAATAATGTTTGCTGGCTGGTTAGCTAGGTAAGATAAGCTTGAAAAACCAGTTCCAAAGTCGTCGATAGCAACATTAAGGCCCGAGGCGATTAGTTGAGTCAATGTTTTTTCTATCGTGGTTTTCTCTTGAAAGGCAGACTCAGTAACCTCTATTGTAAATTTACGGTAATCGATATTGTTTTGTGTAAGCTGGTATTGTAAATCAATAGCAAAATTTTCTTTAATGAGTTGTTTGGTTGAAAAGTTAACAGCCACGCTTATTTTTTGTAACTCAGGGTAATGACCGATGTCACGAATAACTTGATTTAAAACGTATTTACCTACTTGTACTATTTGACCTGTAGTTTCAGCTATGGGTATAAACTTCGCTGGGGAAATCCATCCATCTTGGTGGGGCCACCTAACTAGCGCTTCAACCGCTACAACTTGTTTCCCACTTAAGTTATGTATAGGTTGATAAAATACTTGTAATTCGTTGTTCTTGAGCGCTGAATCTAGCTTATTACGGATGGTAGTCTTTTCATTAAATTTATCATCCATAGATTGTTTATAAATTTGTATTTGATTACCTCCAAGTTCCATAGACCTTTCAAGTGCGATGTTGGCTTGTTGTAAGTTTAGTTTAAAATTAAATGATTTAGGGCTGTCGTAATAAACAACTCCAGCGCTTGATGTTAGATTGAGCTCAAATTTGTCAATGCAATAAAATTTCGATAATTCAAGTAGTATAGCTTCAACTTTGTGTATAAGAAAAACTTCTGAAGTATTGATATAATATAAAACAAAACTATCATTAAATCCTTTTGATATGAGCACTTGATTGCCACTATTAGCCTTTATTTTTTCAGCAGTTTGTTTTGTTATTTGATCACTAATTTCATAGCCTAAAGAGTTTTGTATCTCATCAAAAAAGTCTATTTTGATTATAACTACTGCAAAATTATTGCATTTCTTTATTGAACAATACTCTGAAAACTTATCTTTTAAAGTTTTTAATCTTAAAAAACCAGTTAATTCATCATGTTTTGCATTAAACTCTAAGATTCTTGAAGAGTCAGCAACTAGTGTAAAGATAAATGCGAATAGGAAAGTGAGCCATAGTATTGATTGGTCGATTATTGTGCTTATGTGTATTGCTTTATAATCACTTAGAAAGTTATAAACTTTATGTACTAAATCCATTACGTTTATCTTTTCCATAATAAAGTTATTATAACGACTAGTTAGCTCGCTCAATTCAACTTGAGTTTTATTTTTATAATCGACTGAAAAGTAAGTGCCTGGTGTTAATTCTAAAAATGCATCAAATTGACCAAGATATTTTAAATAATTTTTCTCTATCAGTAAGTTCATATCTAATAAATTTAATACATAGTAACGATTTTGATCAGCGAGTGTAACGCGAGCCAGAAACATTAAAATTGGTGTATCCGAGTCCAAGCTGAGAGAGTTGGCTGCGAATCGAACTTCCTCTGAATCGCCTTTTATCCATGATCTTATCGTAGGTTTATTAATCATTCCTTCTGTGAAAAAATTTGTGGAGAAACTATCAGTTGCGATATGTTGGAGCTCATCATCAAGTACTAGAACCCCTTTAATTACATCATAATCCGCTTTATAGTTAATTGCATCTATGCTAATTAGACGTCTGAAATCTTCGAAATTAACTTTTTCTACCCTGTTTTTTAGTCTAGCTAGAGCTTTTTTCTGTGTGAGTAAAGAGTTGTTCAACATAGATTCGACTAGGTGCACTTTTTCTCTTGCACTGGCATCTTGAGATTTGACTAGTTTTAAAGATACCTGATGCCACACTACTGAACCAGTTAATATAATTATTAATATGATGAAATTTAAGTTGTTGTTTTTTATTGCTTTTACATTTCCGTGAAAAGCTTTGATAGTAAATGCAGAAAGTATAGTGAACGTAAAAATAGCTGATAACGATAATGTAAATGGGCTATCATCGATGCCCCATAGGTCATAGTTAATCTGCATGTGAAATAAAAAAGAAAATTGTACAAATAGAAGGCACAATGCACTTGCAGAAGCTATAGCGGCGCAAAACTTCTTAGTACTTAGGTCAATTTTCTTCATTATTGATAGTACGGCCGCAATTATTAATGAGTTTACCGCCACTGTTGGGCTAATTACCTCCATTAACTCATACCCAAGAAAAGTAGACTCAGCCATTCCCAAGGCAAAAACAATACAGTGGAAATACAGAATTGCACTATACAGTATGCTAGACGCACTTTTTGAAACATTAAATCTCATAAATATCCATTAAATTCATTAGCATGCTCCACTTAGTTTAGAAGGCATATATCCACAATTCAATTAAACATAAAGTAAAAATAATAATTAAAGTCACTATGTTAATAGGTACTTAATGTGTATTATGTACTACTTAATGGTTGTTGTATTTATATTGTATAGGAATAAATTATTACATGGAAACTATTAAAAATACTATTAATAGGAATTGTAATGATTAGAAATTTACGAATAGGCTTTAGAACTCTATCCACTTTCGCCGTAACAGCAATAATTACCGTGCTTGTCGCCGCAGGTGCTTTTGCACAGCTATCGAAACTTAACCAAACTACCGAAGTGATAGCCTCCCATAGGTTGCCCGCTATAATTACTCTAAGTGAGCTTCGAAGAGACGTACTTCTGATGCAGGTTATAATCAATGAATTATCTGATGTCAGCACAACAGAAAAAATCTCATATCTTAAAAATAGAATGAGGAAAATCAATCTGCATTACACCGAGTATGAAGAAGAGATGTCTCATTACTCAAAAACACCTGAATCAAATATAATATTAAAAAAAGTAAAGGCTTTACATAATGAGATGTTATCTCAGCTCCCAGATCTATATTCACTAGTAGACAACAAAAAAATAGAAAATTTTGTATCACTTCGGGAAGAGTCATTCATGCCTATAGCGAGAGAGTTGCGCCTTGCTTTAGATGAATTTTCAGATTTTCAAAGAGCTAGAGCAAATGAAAACGGTCTAGAGGCAAAAAGTACTTTTGTCTCATCCAAAAGACTTGTCGTCTTCAGTCTATTTTTGTCAGTTTTGGCTACGTTGGTTTTGGCATACATTTATACAAAAAGTTTAGTTCTACCCCTTCGTAGGGCCGTTGCCATAGCTGAAAAAATTGCAAGTGGTGATTTGACCCAGGAAATTATCGATCCTGCTAGGGACGAGGCCGCTGACTTAGTAAGAGCTCTTGCTGAAATGCAAAATAAGCTTAGAGATGCTCTATCGCGCATCGGAACTTCTTCGGAGCAATTAGCATCTACCTCTGAAGAGCTAAACGTTGTAACTGCTCACTCCTCAGATACAGTTGATAAGCAAAGCGACCAAATAAATATGGCTGCTAGTGCTGTTAGTCAACTTAGATCTGCAATTGAAGAGGTAGCTAAAACTGCATCATATACTAGTAACAGTGTCGAAGTAGCAAACAAGAAAACTGTAGCTGGAAAAGAAAAGATATTAGATACAATAAACTCAATTAAATTATTGCGGTCTGACATCAAAATATCTGGGCAAAGTGTACGCCAGTTAGTCAATAACATAAAAGATATATCAACCGTTTTAGAAGTAATACGTAGCATAGCTGAACAGACTAATTTATTGGCATTAAATGCAGCTATTGAGGCAGCAAGAGCTGGTGAAAATGGGCGTGGTTTCGCCGTGGTAGCTGATGAAGTCCGTGCACTTGCTTATAGAACCCAAGAGTCAACAAAAGACATAGAAAAGATGCTTAAGTCAGTGGATGAGGTTACAGTTAAAACTGAGAGCAGCATGAATAAAAGCAGCGAACTTAGCACGTCTAGCCTTAGAGTCGCGGAAGATGCCGGGGCTGCTTTTGAAGAGATTTTATTACTCGTAAATGACATTAATAGTCAAAGTGCAACGATTGCAAGTGCTGCGGAAGAGCAAGCCACTGTCGCTAAAGAAGTAGACACAAACTTAAATCTCATTAAAGTATTATCTTCGGAAACTTCAGAGGGCGCGGACCAGACATCTGCATCGAGTACTGAACTTGCAAAATTGGCGGATCGTTTAAACGAGCTTATACTCAGGTTTAAGCTTTAGAGGCTTATTATTGTTTGAGTACTGTATTTACTTTTAGCTCGTAAGTTAAGAACCTACATTTATATTAAAATGCTAAAATTATGAAATGAAGTACCAAAAGAATGGTTATACATTCATACTGTGTATATATACAGTATAAATTTAGTGCTTAGACAATGCTAATAGAAAACGCCAAAGTTGGCCCCCAAATCACAGACTTAGAAAATACGCTTGATTCTACTTTCATCAAAGACTCCACGTTCATTGGCCGCGCCTGTGGTCGAAGTATGGAGGGTGTAGGAATATATGACGGTGATATATTAATTATCGATAGGTCTCAGGACGTTAAGCATTATGATGTAATTGTTGCGTGCTACAATGGTCTATTTATATGTAAGATCGCAGATATGAAAAATAATCAGCTTGTGTCCGCTAGCCCAGATTATGAGCCAGTTAAAATAAAGGCAACCGACGAGTATTGTGTTGAAGGAGTTGTAACACAGTCGATAAGGATGCACAGGGGGAGTTCTAGGTTGGAGTGACGTACTTAAAACTGTATAACTACCTTAGCCATTAATGCAGGTTTACTTAATGTTTTTGAAGTACATAATAAGGGGAGCCACTCTAAGACTCCACTTTAAGTGCTTTAATAAATTACTTACATCCTATACTCATTTCTAAGCCTTATTGCTTCAAGGCTAATATAGTCAGGGATTAAAATCTTTGTAGGTAAATTTTTGCTATAATAAGGATCTTTTTGTAAGTATTCAGAGATTAAGACGAAGCCATCTTCATAAATTTTAATATCGCCTTTATCATATAGTGTATGTAAGTCGGCTCTTAGTAATATACCATTTGATTTTTCATCTGAACCATTATTCTTAACTGGAATTATATGACAGGCTTGTATTGCCTCAACTATTTCTACTCCGGAAAGTAGACACTTATATTCACCTCCTGATAAAACGTCTTTCCTAAATTTTGCCTGGTTTGGCCTCGCTAAAATTTCTATTTGTTTTCTTTCTCTGGCTACATCAGAAAAAGTAGTAACGCTTAGTTTTTTAGCGAGAGTAGGAATGTCTCGAGTGTTATTAATGGAAGTTGTTAATTCGGATGAGTCTAATTCTAGGAGTGCTTTAATTGCCTCTAATTGTTCAGCTATTAAGTAGAACTCTTGTTTATGATTGCTCGTATTCCCAACGTCCGAAGTAGAATCCCTAATTAGTAAAAAATCGTAATAATACAAAAATAATAAGAATTCTCTTGCTATTCTGTCGTCATTATCTCCATCGTTCGCAGTCCAAGTTTTACTAAATAAGCTGCTATTATGTCTGTAGTCAATTATTCCTTGAACTATCTCTATTAATGTACACTGGTTTCCAGATAAGGGGATGACAACATTAATTAGCTCTTCAGATGTAATGAACCCAAAAGTAGGATCATGCTCGAAGAGCAGTACAACGATAGATAAAATAAGTTCTAGCGGACGAATAGTTAGCTTTTTAGATTCCCACTTTCGCACATGTTCCACACTGTCAGTGTGTACATTGGGTAAGCTTAAGGTTTTTACGGTAAATGATGCAAATTCACTTTTCGTAATTTCCCCTGAGGCGTATTGCTTACCGAGCTCTGATAATTCAATTGAGGGTGTTGTATTTATAAGTAAGCCGGATAATTTCCAATATTGACTTGAATTTCTGAATAGATTCCTCTTTTTACCTCTTGCTAGTCGAAGTGGTCTTGAGGAATTTATGAGGCCCTTCAGGTCTAGCTCAACTTTAAGAAGCGCGTCTTCAACTTCTTGAGAGTTTGTTCTTTCGCCCTGATGCTCATAAAGAACCTTTAGACAGCCTAGATATACTTCAGGTATGTTTAAACTTTCAGTTAACGTTAAAGGCCCCCATTTCCAACGATACTCTGGGAATGGCTTTTGAAATCCACTATAGTCCATTTGTACTCCTCGTAATCTTCTAATTACGAGGATAGTACCAACCAGAATCAGATTTGTATATTAGTCAAATGCCGTCAGGTGCTTTTAGCATTTAGTAGCATTAAACCTAAAGCTTTACCTAGAAGAGGAGGGACTGCGTTTGCAATTTGGCGATATCCAGATGTTTTTGTTCCTAAAAACTCAAAGTCATCTGGGAATGATTGAACTGCGGCCGTTTCTCTTACAGTCATCCGACGGTGATTATTCGGGTGGTGCAGTACAACTACTCCACCTTTTTCATCACCTCTTCCAGTTATTGTAGGTGATGGTTTATTTGCGTCTATTTTCCTATGGCCTAAATGCCCATTAAATCGCAACTTATATTCGGAACAAACATGATTTAAGAGATTATTTTCTTCATCTGGCTCAGGATAATGGCTCAATGCTTCACCAATAGTAATCCATTTAGGTAATGTTTTCCCAACTTTGTCATGTGTTGGTTTCGGTGGGAACTCTACTTCAATGTTTAAATCACTTCTGACACCTAAAATGATTACCCTCATTCTTGTCTGGGGCACTCCATAATCAGCACAATTAAACAGTTTGTATTCTACTTTATAACCAATATCCTCAAAGTCTTTAGAAATTTGCTCTATGACTCGCCCTTTGTCTAAAGACAGAATCCCTTTTACATTTTCAGCTAAAAAAAACTTTGGTTTTTTATCTCTAATCACCCTAACCATTTCTAAATAAAGTTTATTCCTTGGATCAGATGAATTTCTCGACATATTTGCAACAGAAAAACCTTGGCAAGGAAACCCTCCAATAACTAAGTCAGCATCCGGAATTTCATTCGATGGGATATTACAAATATCATCTAATACTATATGATCTCCTAAGTTTTTTTTGTATGTATGAACTGCATCTTTATAAAGATCGTTGGCCCAAATTACTTCTAATCCGGCTAAAGTCAGGCCTAAATCTAGACCTCCAGCTCCTGAAAAAAGAGAAACTACTTTCATGTTTTACTTATAATCTTTTAGTTGATTTGCTATTAAATATGCGAATTTTGCTGGTACAGCATTGCCTACTTGCCTATAACAGGAAGTCATGCTCCCATAAAATTCGTGATGTAAAGGGAATGATTGTATAATTGCGGACTCCCTGATAGACATTCTTCTGTGATTTTTCGGATGCTGAATAGCACACACACCGCCTTTTCCATTACCTCTTGCAAGTATAGTAGGTGATGGTTTATCAGGGTCGGTTTGTCGGTGTCCTGTAAAGTTCCTATTAGTGACTTTATACTGGGAATAGATATGATTTACCAAATTATGCTCTTCGTCTGGCTCAGGGATTTTAGAAAGTGCTTCACCGATTGTTACCCACTTCTCTAGGCCGTTTTTTTCTGCTTTTTTTGGAGAAGAGTGAGATTCATCAGGGTATTGATAGTCAAAGGCTATATCATTGCGAGTACCGACTAGAATAACGCGCCATCGAGCTTGCGGAACTCCATAATCCGCAGTATTGAATAGTTTTTTTTGCATCTTATAGCCAGCTGAAGCAAAATCCTTCTCAATTTTATCGATAGCTTCTCCGCCTCCTAGACTTAGAATGCCTCTAACATTTTCTGCAAAGAAAAACTTAGGTTGTTTATCTCGCACTACTCGAAGAAACTCTAGATAAAGTTTGTTTCTATCATCATCCTCGAATCTTAACCTGTTTGCTTGAGAAAAACCTTGGCAAGGAAAACCGCCAATTACAACATCGCAATCGGGTATACTACTAGTGGGAATATCTTCGATTTTCCCATAAACAATGTGATCACCAATATTATTTTGGTAAGTTTTGACAGCATCTTTGTCAAAGTCATTAGCCCATACAATATTAAATCCTGCGTCAATAAAGCCTAGATCGAGCCCACCGGCCCCGGAAAATAGAGAAACAACATCCATAAAATTTAAAATTCTCAAAGCACTGTATATATAGACATATGCTAACATAAATATCCAAGATTATAACTTCTTTATTAGTGTATTAGAATTGCGTTTTACTAACTCACCTCTATCAGAAGGACAACAGTATCCATTAATATTTAATGGATATATTATAAGGCCACAGCTTTTAAATGAGCTATGGCCATTATTTAAGTCTTATGTAAGTTTACCACCGCGTGCCCCTTAATCAGCTGCCTATGCTGAATCCAACCACGGAAGTTACCTGACCAACGACCACCATCTACGTCAAAGTGTGTAACGCCAATACGTTTAGCTTTGGCCTTCGTTAGCTTATGGTAATTAGGAATAGGTGTAGCTTGATGCTCGAAAGGGGAGGCATGAACACGGTCGCCTGATGTTAATGACTCAAAGATACGCAATGCCTTCTCGAATGACATGTCGAGCGTACGGTAGCTAACCTGCGCGCAGCACGAGACAGAAAGAATTAGTAGCTCTTGTAGCTCGTAGCACTCACGCATGTCGTCAGTTATGTAAGGTAAGTGCCACTCCTTATAGCCTAGTTCATTAGGAACACTGTTATTTAAGGCCGTGCTTATTTGACGTGCGAGTTCACGTATCTCTGGTTGTGCGTCTTCGTGGTTGCGTAACCATAAGAAATTCGCCCACTCCGTCGATGTAACCACTACCTTCATTGTTTGGAAGGTTTCTAATATACGATTCGAGACTTGCTTGTGTAGCTTTACCTTTTCCATCCCCCAATGAAACATGCATGCCGCTTTCGATGCAACTTTCCACAAAGCGCGCGCTAAGGAGGACGGGAGGGTCTTTAAAGTCGTCTGGGCTTGCATACCACTCTGGTTCGCGCCCCAGTGTATTGGCAACTCTGGCGTATTCCATACTTGTTGTCTCATTTTCTTTGTTGGTATAGCGCGCGAGCTTGCACTGTTACGTGAAAAGACACGATGAGTCATAAGCTCCGCGTGAATGAATCTAGGGTACTCTAGTTCTGCTGTTGTAATACGTACGCCATTGGCGATTGAATCTGCAATAATTTTTACTGTTATCATATTTATTAGTGTTACTGCTTAAGCCAGTCGTTAAAATTTTCTACATGTATGAGTAAACGCCCGTCCTGCGCTCTGCGCCAGTGCTTTTCCTCAAATAATTGTCCACGCTTAATTTTGCTACGTAGGGCGGCAACGGTGTAACCCGTTGCCTTAGCCATAGCGTTAAGCGTTACCCACTCAACGTTAAAAGCCATATTAACCCCCGTTAAGCAGTAAGTGTTCTGCGGCGATAGGGAACAGCTCAAGCTGCCTAGCACGCGCGATTAACATTTCGTAGTCACCCATAGAGGCAGATATAAGGGCAACTAAAAGCTCGAATTGTTCTCTTTCAAATTCTTCAGCCATTGCTGATAACATGCGAATCATGCAGTGACCAACGTCCTCAGATACAAAGTTGGGTCTGTATATAAGGGCGTTCTTAATGTAGTAATTTCTCTTTCCGCGTTCCAAGTCGGTTGTGTCTTTCAGGCCGTAGCGCCAAATATATTTAAACGCATTACCTGTCGCAAAATCCATATGCCTAATAAAGTGAATAGCCTCCACCGAACGGGTATTGTAGTGGGGCGATTTTTCTATTATGTCGTGTTGTTGTGCTGAGTCAGGCATTTAAATTCCTTTAGTACACACTCGTACTCTATCTAAATTTTCTCCCCCTAGCTTGCGGATTATATACAGACACGACTCTAAAAACGTCGTCTTTAGGGTCAACTAAATAGCGTCTTCCACCTTGCCAGAGTTGTTCCAAGATCTCCCAGCCTTCTTCGGTTTCTGATAGCTCACCAAACACAATTGGTTGTCCCTTCTTACGAAGGTAAACCACTCTGTCGCCATCCCGTACGTTACCCTTTGGGTTAACGAGCAGCATTGACCCTTTTCTTAGGCCGAAGTCGTCGTAATCCACTTCTATGAAATACGACTCGTCGCATTCGAGTATGGTTTGTACAAGCACTGACGGGTTCGTTGGTTTGCGACCCGACAGTGTTGCTAATACTCGTAACGGCTTCTCGGGAACAGTGTCCGAGGAAGCACCGAAGTCAGATAGTTCTAGCCCTGTAAAAGCAGTGAACTTAGTCAAAAAGTCAGTGTTAAGCGGAATCGTCCCTCTCAGATATTGACTGAAAGCCGACTGGTTCATGCCCATAGCCTTTGCTGCTCTGGCCTGACTTAGCGCCGTAGCATCTTTATGGGATGACCATGCAAGCTGTACTTTCTTTAGTACATCATTACTGTATTCCATCTTAAAAATCCCCGTTGTGGTTGTGTTGCTTATACATAATTTAACAGTAGCACTGTTACATGTCAACGCATATGTTAACGTTTGCTAAGACATGAACACCACATTCGGAGTGGCCTCCAGCCGATCTAGCCTCCTTATAATCGATGGTCTGAAAGCCCCCCCTCTAATGTAGTTTCCTCAATAAATGCTGCTATAGCTGTGTAGTTTAATTTTTCTGCACGATTGGCAAATTCTTCGGCGGTTATGCCGTTAACCCATTCGCTAGGGTCAGTTAGGACAACACCACAAACTTGTCGTTGATGTTTTATGGCTTCGCAGCCGATGATCACTACTGCAAGCTCATTGGCCTCTACAGCTTCATTAAGCCACAATAGCTGCTGTGCAGATAAGTCGGGCTTAACGACCGTCGTAGGCCGCTTGGGTAGTGTCTTTATGAATTTGTACTCAGCCCATAACGGGCGTTTTCCATTGCGGTGCCGATAAAATGCGTCAGGTACGCCACCCGCGAAATTATCGTTGATTTTCCACGTACGCATTATGTCAGAACTCAGCTTTTTGCCGACGTTCGCTGTGTACTGTGACTCAATCATTACAGGCCTAACGCCTCTAGTCGTTTGAATAGAGTATGCGCTTGTGCCTTCGCATCGAATAATGCGTGATGGGCAACAGTTGGCTCAACTCGTTCAATTTGCGGGGTTAGGTTCTTAATAGTGCGGTAACACATATCGCCTCTGTATGACCAAGGGCGGGGGAGGCCACAAATCTTGAAAGCTTCGGCTATCAGAGCATTGTCCATTGCTACACCATCACCCCATAGACGTATCTCATCTGCTGGTACACCTTTCGATTGTTCAGCGATAAACTCGCTTAGCTCGATTAGTGCGTCTTTAACTGGCTTATGTGCGTAGTTACCCTTGAACTCGTCACGCGCTGCTTGCTCTTGCTGTAGCCACCATAGGACGGTACTCGCGTCGATGTTGAAACCCGCTTTTTGGCTATCTTCGAGGCTAATACGAGTGTAGTAGCCTTTGTGTATCTTTTTGTTTTTTAAATCCATTGGAACAATGCCGATTGACAGAATCGCGTCACCTGCGTTCGCGCCCATAGACTCGATGTCCACCATGTAATCGCTGACCATTATATTCTCCTGTTACCATTGGCCACCAAAAATTTAAGGCGCTAATGTAAAGTATTGTAAAGGTGTTTTGAAGTGTTAATTTTATGAAATTTAATAAAAAATTAATTGTTAACTAAAGATTCAAAAAATAGTAAATTTTTATGATCAAACTTTAAACATTCATTCATTTTGCTTTAATATTTTACACAAAAAAGCCGACCCAAAAACGAGTCGGCCAATGCCCTAAAGTGGTAGGGCTATTATGCTGCTTCGGTCTTTGAAGCAAATAAAGCGCTATACATTTCAACAGCTTGATCGTATAACTCGTCAGGAGCATGAGCTACAAGTGATACGTCGTAGTTGAAGAAATTACCTGAGCTATTAGACTCAGACACAACGCCTAATTGCCACACACAACCAAAGCGAGGGTTGCCTTGTTTTTCTTCGTCATTAATCAGGGTATTCCAGATTCGTGACTTTTTGACTTTAACCCCCGGCATATCAAGTAGTGCAACAGATTTCGGATTACCTTCGTCGTCTAGCAGTAATACTAGGTGAGTAGGGTTCTCAGAAATATCATGGTCTTTAACCGCTAGACCTTGTTCTTCTAGTGCGTCTAGGGCTTCTTGTTCTGTGTCGTATGAACCAACCATACCGCCGCCTAATTTACGCTTACGCCATACAACGATTTTCTTTGTAAAGCTTAAGTTGATTAGGAAAAGCGATGTGTACAGTTCTTCTGTAACGCTGTTCATGATCATACCAGCTTGCGCACCTTCAACTTGTTTAGGGTTGCCAGGCTCTACTTCTGGGTTGATCATTTGTAACAATTTCAAGCGAGGAATGGCTAAATCGTCTGTGGTTACATTCTCTGAGCCACGGCCAACGTAATCGCCACGTTCTTCGATAGTTGCTACACCGCCGAATTTTTCCGCTTGAACAGCTACGTTAGTGTTATTCGCCATGATGGTATTCCTTATGTTCGTTATTCGTTAATCGTTAATGAGTCATTGGATCAAATAGTTTGATCGAAAAACCCCCAACAACTGACTAGGAAGTAGGGGGTTAGCAAGCAACCACAACAAGTACATAGAGAGAACCAGTTGAGGCTGCAATATTAGTATCACTGTTAATGCAAGTCAACAGTGTTACTAATTAATTTTTACGCACCGATAGTTTTCGCACTTGAACAGGTTTTACACCTGCTAGTGAGTCACCCATCGAAATAAGCTCTCTGAACGGCGCTGCATTGACTTTACGTTGTAGAAGGTAAAATGCATCATTGTCTTTAATGTGCTCGTACAATGCGTCCCAATCAGTAACAGAGGGCTGTGTTTCTTCACTCATAGATACAGCGCCTATGCCAACGTAAGCCACTTTTTCGCCTACTTCTAAGGTTGCCTTTAAGTAGTTCTCAAGCTCGGTTTTACGCTCTTTCAGGGCTTTTAATTGCTCAGCTTCTATTAGAGCTATCTCGCGACGTACGCGAAATAACTCGGTAACTACAGCCTTACGGTCTGGTAGCTCGCTAGCGGGGATATCTGATATGTCAAATTCTTCTTTTAACTTCTCTGCTGCTGACATTTTATGCTGCCTCTTGTTCTGTGTTTTCAGCTAATTCCTTTGGGACACGGCAACCAGCCTCGAAGAAAGCGTGTAACTTGTCCATCGCTTCGTCGAATGCTTGCACTTTGGTTACTGGCGTAGTTTGCAACTTGGCTTTTAGTCGTTTGCACTCGGCGGTTAGCTTCGTTATCTCGTCAAGGTTCAAGTCGGCCATAGCGCTTTTTAAACCTTCTTCAGCTTCAACTAACTTCTCGCGTGTTTCTTCGAAGTCGCTACCGAACTCAACAACTTGCTTGCGCGTGTGGCGAACGTCTTTTACGGCCTCGTTGAACGCTTCAAGGTCAAAGTCTGCTGCTGTGATTTGGAATTTGTTTAAAGGTAAGTTGCTCATAATGGTTCTCTCTATAATGTAAAAGTTGTGGTTAGGCTGCTTGCGACAGTCCTGCGATAGTGTTTAGTAAGTCAATCATGTTCATCTGCTTGTTGAGCATCTTCTGGTAGACTTCTTCTTCTACCGTTTCCTCAGCCGCAATATGAATAATCTCGGTCTTACGTTTTTGGCCTGTTCGTACGATACGGTGGTTAAACTGCTCGTATAGGTCGGCACGATAAGTAGGGCTTGCCCAAATAACACGATTCGCCATAGTCAATGTCAAACCGTGCCCCGCTGATTGTGGGTGAGCGAAAATCACTTGAATGTTGCCCTGCTGAAATTGATGAACGATTCGGTTACGCTCCAATGATGGCGTGTCACCATCTATTACCGCGTAAGTAATCTTTCGTTTTTTGGCCTCGGCTATTAGGCCGTCACGTTGATGTGTCCAGTTGAACGCAACAAGCGTGTGGTCTGTCTCTTCAACCAAATCAAGCACCAGCTCATAACGTTCTTTGTGTACGTTAATGACTGATCCATCTTCGTTGTACACGCCACCCGACAGCGTTTGCAGTAGCTTCTGCATACGTGAACCCGCGTGGACGGCATTCAGCATTTCGCCGCTCTCCAACGCTAAAACTGACTCGCGTTTTAGGAACTCGTAGTCACGGCGTATCTTCTTAGGTAGCTCAACTGTTACCTCTCGGTAAATGGTCTCTGGTAACTCTTGAACGTCATCAAGCGCAACACGGGAAGTAATGTCAGATAGCATCAGTGTCACATGGTCTGCTGCACCGACTTTATCAACCCATTTCGTTGCCCCAATTGGCGCACCCGCAATGACTTGTGGATCACATACTTGTTGACGAAAGCCAAAGAAGTTTTTGCCAAGGCGCTCACCTCGGTCTATGAGGAACGCTAAGTGCCAAATGTCGAGAATGGTGTTAGGGGAGGGTGTACCCGTCATAAGTGCCATTTTCTTAATGTCACCTGCTATACGGTTAATTGACTTGGAACGCATGGACGTTCTGTTTCGGAAGGCGTCACCCTCGTCAACAATGAGGACATCGAATTTAGGCGCGTAGCCCTCGTTGTCTATCATCTTAACCGTGTCGTGGTTCGTGATTACCCATTGGGCATTACCTTCGAAGGCTTTACGTTTTTTGGAGGCAGTACCCGCAGCGATAGCATAGGTCGCTTCGGGCCAGCCGAAACGCAGGTCTTTAGCCCACGCTGGTGTTAAAATGGATAGTGGCGCGAGTACAAGAACACGCGCGTCAGGCCAGTACGTTTTCACTGCATGAATGCAGGCGAGCGTTTTGCCCGTCCCGCATCCATCGAAGTTCAACACGCGCTCTTTATGACCCCACAGGTTAGCAAATGCCTCTTGGTGGGCGAACGGCTTAAATGTCGGTTTCTCTTTTTTATGCAACATCTAAACCTCGATAGTGGTCAAAACCACATGCGCCGTTGCCGTATGCTTTACCATCACGGTTAGTGTTGCAGCCGTACTCACAGAAACGACAGGTATGCGCGTTAGCTTTAGGTATGAAGTCTTTGGTCGTTGTTAGTTTCTTGGCACGGTTATGGTAGCGAAGTAATAACATGCCCAGTTGACGACGGTTGAACGTGCGAACCATCTTAGTGCCATCATCTAAGTACCAAAACTCGACCTTAAACACGTCAATCTCAGGGAATCGGTGCATCGTGTGCAGCGCGTAGCTTAGCCCTTGGTCAGCGTGTTTCATTTCGTTGCCAAACTTCTGACCTGTTTTATAGTCAATGATGCGGCAAGAGTTTTCATTCTCACGGATAAACACGTCAAGTTTCGCACGGCCCCATAGCTCGTCGTCATCCCAATCGCACGGCGACCAATCTTTGCGGATACCCCAATTTTCTTCCATCGTGATTTTACCTTCACGGTAGTCCTCACGCAGACTAGAGAAGTCCGCTGAGAATTGGTCGAACTTGGTGCGGTTGTCCGCTGGCAATTCTTCTACGTCACCACGAACCCATGCCTCGCAGCCGTCGTGAATGACTGTTCCGCGTTGTGCGGCCTCACCAGACTCAACAGGTATTTTATCTACTTTGCCTAGTTTGACTGCCCATTGACAGTTTTCGAACTTCTTGAGCGTTGAGAATGACCAGGCTTTGACAGCTGCTGTTGGGAAGTCGACGACCATAGCGCCGCGTTCATCTTCTCGCGTTTGCTTCGCTTGTTTAAGTGCATCCGATAGAGCATTCAAATCTCCCGCTTTTTTAATCTTGTTGTTCTTTGGTGCTTGCGTGATAACCACTTTTTGTTTTGTTTCTTTAGCACGAGCGCCTAGCATTGCTGCTAGACCCTCCTTGCTATCAGCTTTCACAGCGTCCGAAGGCTTGGGCGTACTGCTTTTGCCTTGAATTGTTTGTTGACCAGACTCAGCGGCCTTGGCCTTAAGTTTGGCAGCAAAGTCCATTACGCGGCCTCCTTCCCAAAGCGGCGAATGAACGCCGCACAATCGTCTATCCCTATGTAAATCTCACCATTATGCTCAATCGCTGGCGCTGAGCGGAGGCCATGTGGGTTACTTTCCGAGAGGCGAACAACATCAAGTTCTACGCCAGCTAGTTCAGCGTATGATTTAACGTCAGGGCAGAATTTACATCCTCGGGCGGTGTATAAGATTGGCTTTTTCATAGGTCGTATCCATTATTTGAGTATATTTCGGGTTCAACGGATTTTTCTAGCTCAGCTCTGGCCTCAGCCATAGCTCGCTCGAAGTCCTCGCTGGTTCTTTTTTCGGGGTCGATTGATGAAACGTTGCTTGGCAGGGTGCTGTTGGCATCTTTAATAGCCTCAAGCACTTCCTCGTCGTTGTAGTTCCAGAACACTTCAACACATCGCGGACGCGACGGTAGGGGCGCTCTAGCACCTACAGGGCGAGACTTACGTTTCTTCTCAACATCGTGCGTAGATAGCATTCGCGATAGGGCGTTTTCAGATATTTCCTTGCCCGCCAGATAGCTATAAAGCATGCGTAAATCGTCAGGCAGCAAGTAACATGCTTTACCTGTATTCACGTGCTCTAAGTTGGCCGTCAGGAATGTCTTAACACGCGTCAACTGTGCAAACTCTTTAGGCTCAAGGTTCGCTGTCGACTTATCAAGAATACCTATGAACGCACCAAAATCACCGTCACGTAGCGCGGTAAAGAAGCTATCAGATGCGCTCATACCTGCTTTCTGCGTGTCGATTCGTGCTTGGTTCATGATGATTGAACCAGATTGGTGAGTGTCTACCTTGAATGAGCGAAGGTAAGTGGCAAAGGCGTGTAGCTCGCCCTTAATTAACTCGTCCGTATGCTCACGGTGCGATTTGATATACTCAAGTCGCGCCTCAAGGTTTCTCTGCTGCCTCGGTGCAATGTTGTAGCGTCGTTTATCGGTTACAGGCATTGCGTCCAAGTCGTTTGTCGCGAAGATGAAGTTCAGACGTTGAACAACTTCTCGCTGTTGTTGCTGCATCTTACGAAGCATCATGGTTGGCTCGGTGATACGCGTTTTTAACAGTGACGCTGCTTTTGTTAAGCTCGCCGCCCCGCGCATGTTGAACTCGTCAACCATCAACAACATTAAATCTTCCATCCAGCCGTTAAACTGGTCGTCGGCTATCCCTTGCAGCGTGTTCTGTGCCACGTACTGCTGGCCGATTAATGGGCGTAAAACTGACTTAAACAGTAAGCCTTTACCCGTACCCTCTGTACCATGGACAAGCCAAGCGGTCTGTGTCTTGTCTCGTTTCTGCATGATGAACGCGAGCCAGTTAATGAAATGCTCGAAGCAGTCCATATCATCACCCAACATATTTAAGATGATTTCACTAATGACAGGGCAGTCGTAGTGCAGCATCCAAGCGTTGCCATATGTTAGGGTCTCAGGGTAGTCATGCGTTGTTTTGTCACGCATGTAAACAGATGGCTTGAAACGGTTTATGTAGTCCTTGTCACCTATCGCGTAACGTGTCTCACCTCGGTTCGGGTCCAAGGTCACATGAATAGCAGGAACAGGGTCAGGAACAAGTTGGCCGTAATGCTTTAGCCACTCCGCAGCAATTTGCGCGTTCTTACGCTCTTTGAGTTCAACTACTTCGTCGTTCTCTTTGTCGTACTCCATCGTCATATACATGTCAGATGTTTGGTCAATAAACATCGAGCGTTGAACCTTGCGAACGATACCTTCGTCGTCCTTCACTTCCTCGTACGCTTCACCATATCTCTCAATATGTTTGGCGTATGCCTCCGCGTCGGCGCTTTTAAACAAGAAAGCGGGCTCATCAGGTATGAAACAACGCACCACCTCTGGGTTAGAGCGAGCAACCCAATATGCATTGTTCTTACTACCGCCTACGTTATAGCGAACAAACTCGTCGTCCTCGTACGCAAACTCCATACGAACAGTCGGCGGGTTAGCCATAACATTCATCGGACGGCCATCGACATTTATGCGCGTAAACTTCGGCTTGTGTCGTACGATCCCCGCTTCTTGTTGCAACTCCTTAATCTTGGTATCACGTATCTGGTTGATCGCATCCATCTTGTCGTGAACGGCCTCAAGTAAAGGGTCAAGATTAAGCAACTCTTTACCTTTTTTAACCAGCACAAAACGCTCGTCATCGTTGATAAACGGATTAGTGCGCTTAGGACCAAAACTAGGTGGGGCGATATAAATTAGACGGGCAGGCTCCGCTAGACAGGGGTCGATAACACTCTTTAAACGTGTCTTTGTCTTTGTCAGCTTCAACCTGTTATAAATGTCAGACTGTGAGTAGTTCAGCGACGTTAGCCACTCTTTTAACGCACGGGGCGACACTGAATTTTCAAGTAAAAAGTGTATGTGAACCGACACTTCATCTTGGTTCAGGCCAAATGAGCTTGAAGCCATAGCTACGTAAGAAACGTCATGCAGCGCGGTAGGCAACATTTCTATCACCGACTCGGCAACCTGCTTAACATCTGACGAGCGGTAGCGGTCTTTCAGTTCACCTTCTAACTTCAAACCGTCAACGTCCAGCACCATAAACTCGGTGCGAGCGTCTTGGTCGGTCATGTTCCGACGCGATTCATGTGCTAAAGGGCGAATGAACAAACCTTTGTATAGCGCACGACCGTATCGGGCGTTCTCTAATAGCAACTCTCGGTAGCCTGCTAAGCCTTCTTCCTCTACGTTCAACTCTGCTTCGTACGACGTTAATTTTGCAGCAAGTGGGTACGAGCGTGAGCTACCATCAGCTAGGCCAATCGTTTTACGCATCGGACCTATCTTGCTGTGCGCGGAAACAAAGTGTAGTTTCATCGTCTTTATGCCTCCCTTGGGTATTTTTCGAAATCGTCTGCACAATCTTTGTCACAGAACAACCTGCCTGGCTCATGCACTAGGGGTTCATCACAGTTGTAGCAGGCTTCTTTAGGTGTTAGGCGAGGGGTCTTAACCTTCGCATTTGCGAGCTGAACAGCAAGCATTAACTCCTGCTGCTCAACTGATTTGTCTATGTAATCGGGCATCTCGTTAAATTAAATTATTAGTAAACAGGTTCTGCATTTTAACAGTGTTACTAATTAAATTCAGCGGTATAAAACTGATTTTAGTAGTATCACTGTTAAAATTCGCTCTGCTACAGTTTGAGATTTAATCCAGTCGGGTCGTAATCCATTTTCCTTCGTCTTGAACGGCAACTAATGCATATGGGTAGACAAAGGCTCGCTGCTGTGTGCGGGGGTTAAGTATCATTAGAATAGGTGCTAGAGGCTCATCTTCTGGGTAGTGATACATACCCTCATCGTCGATTGTTGCTCGGTCTCCCCATCTGTGCCCATAAACGTAGTTGTTGTCCACGTTCTGCTTAAACGTATTACCCTCGTCACCGTTGCATAGTATCTGTGGGATAAAGCCAGCGTACTCAACAAGGTCGGATGGCGTTTGCTTTGGGTCAAAGCCCTCGTAAAGCGTCGGGTTCGTCACGCCAATGAATGACAGGCCATCCGCAGTTACGCTCGTAAACTCTTGATGGTTGTTCATAGCTACTCACCTAAGTCGCATTTCGGGCAATCTAGCTCTGTAACGGCCAGCTCTGAACCGTCAGGCATTATCGATTTAGTTTGGCGGTAGCTAGGGCGTAGAAACTCGTTGCACTTTAAGCAGCGGCGGTTGTTCGTTTCCTCGCGGTCGCCAGCGCCCATTACAGGCTTTTCGTTGGCATACTCAATGAAAGGGTGGAACTCAGGCTCTACCTTGTTCGCTACGTGCTTCTGCGCTTTACGTAGGTTAGGGAATACCATGACTTCGTTGTTGTCATCTTTGAGCACTTTAGGCTCGTCGTCCGGTAGCACAAGTAGCACTACCGTAGGTTTAGTTGTCGCAAAGTTATTTGGTTTAGCCATCGTTATGCCGCCTTCTTAATTTCTTTTATGAACTTCGTCGCCACTTTGTTGCGTTTGCAGTAATCCAAAATGTGGTCTTTCGCTATTTGTGAATCTATCTCGGTAGGTGATGAGTTTTGAGCCATTGCCCAATTGATTTCACCTGTTTTCAACAGTACGCCTTGCCGTGTAATCCCACGCGCTTTATGATGGAACTCAAGAACAGGGGTATCAGGCACACCGTTGTATTCGTTGTCCTTGCTTACGTACATGTGTGGAATCACGCGGATGCTATTTCCCGTTTCAGGGTCTTGGTAGAACGGTGTAAAGCCCTCAGCTTTCATCGTACGCGCTAGGTCTGTGGCTTTCTTCATTGCCTCAACCTTCTGCTTTCTAGCCGCTTCAACGTCCGCTTTAAGCTCTGCAATTTTCGCCTTCTGAGTCTTGTTAACCTTCTCAAGACGCTTAGGGTCAAGGCGTTGCAATAGCTTAAGCTCAGCACGTAATTGTTGTATCTCAGCTCGGTCCTTCTCTTTGTGCTCGATAGCTTTGTCGATCACTTCACTCTGCTTGTTAAGCAGTCGATTCTTTTCGTTAATGACAGCCTGCATGTCGTCTACCTGTGCCTGTAGAGCTTCAATGTGGTCAACCGCTTCGTTAAATTCGTCCACAGTTTTGTTGTGTGCTTCTGCAACAGCTACGATGTCCTCAAGTATCTTAGTTGCGCTGTCTGCTATGGCTTGTACTGTCATTTTCTGTCTCTCTGTTATCTGTTTGTGAAAAAAGGGGACAGGAAAATATCAAAACCCGTCCCCTTTGCTTTTGAACGTTCGTTACTTAGAATATTCTTTGGCGTAACCGCCTTCATTCGCTAGCGGTAGCCCGATAGCCCATTCAGGGGCTTTTGACATGTTGCGCTCCATGATTGAAAACGCTTCGTCCTCGTTGCCTTCCTTCAAAGCGGCAAGTAGCTCATCGTGAACGCTACCCATCACCCAGCCCAGATACTTCTCATCTAGCTCTCGGTCTACGTTCACAAGCTGCTCGGCCAGAATGTCACGTGCTGTCGCCTGTGCTATGTTCTCGATAAGCAGGCCGTGCCATAAGTATTTAGGAACAGGCTTGCCCCAGCGGTCGTACTTGTCAGAGTCAAACACCACCTTCATCGAAACACCTGACTGCGTTTCTTCGCCCTTATAACGTGCGTTGCTATACTGTAGAACGCGACCAGACGGCAGAACCACTTGGTCTTTACGTGCAATGTATAAGTCGTTTGGCCCAAAGCGAAGCTCACCACCGTTCACAATCACCGGCATGACCGTGTTCGCCAAGAAGTGCCACATCGCCTTAATCGCGTAGTGCTTAACGTCATACGCATTCTTTACGTTGCGACAAAACTCATCGTCTTTGAACATCGGTTCCATGCCAAGCGGACCACTTGCAAGGTACTGCTGGAAACCAAACCAACCCATTGAGAAGCCAAGGCCAAGTGCCGCAGCCTTACCCATTTGACGCTCGTCAGGGTGCGTTTTCTTCGTCACCTTGTAGCTGAATATGTCCGTCGCAATGTCACTGTATAGGTCGAAGTTCGGGTCATTACGGAAGTTTTCTAGCAAGTCCTCTTGGCCGCAGAACCACAAGTTCACACGTAACTCAATGTTCGATAAGTCACACACACCAATCTGGTAGCCATCAGGCGCTAGCATCGACAAGCGGTGCTTACCACCACGAGTGTTATTCTGCTGGTTTAGCTTCTGCCCGCCCGACCAACGGCCTGTCTGTCCCGCCCCGTAGTAATTAAGGAAAAACGGCATACATGCGTCAGTGAACCCATGCTTGCGGAAGGTGGACGACACGCTAATCATTCGCTCTGCACGGCTCTTGGCGATAGTCGACTTCATACGCTCACGTGCTTTGTACAGCACCGCATACTCAGGGTTATCTATCTGTAGGCGAATGTACTCAGGGTCGCCTTTACCAAGGGCAGGGGTTAGCAGGCCTGTCGTCTTAGAAATCTTCTTAGGAACACGAAGTTCAAGACCCGCAAGCAATGTCGCGTACTGCTGATTTGAGCTGAAAGTTTTCGGTGTAATATCATCAAACCCTTGCTCGTAACAGTATTCAATAGCCTCAACAACCGCCTCACCATCTTTGATGTTTTCTTCCTCGATAACTTCCTCAAGCAAGTCGTGGCGAATATCAAACTGCGGTTCAATGTTCCCGCGTAAGGTGATGTGCATGGCGCGTAGCTCTGTGCTGTTCGCCAGACCGATACGCGGTATGTAAGCCAAGAACAAACGGCGCATTAGGTTAACGTCTTGGCGACAATACTTAGCCAGTGACGCGTGCTGTTCCTCACTAATGTACTCGTACTTGATACCGTCAACGTCCGCTAGGTCGTTACCTTTACGAAGGGCAGGGTCGTCAGGCCATTCGTCCTTCGCACACGCATTTAGACTGCTCGGTCTATGCGCCGCTAGGTACTTACGCATCAGCATTGTGTCGAAGTAAAAGTCGAACTCTAACCCATGGCGCCAGTTACAGATTGCACCGTCGAATACCGTGTTATGAGCCACTAGGCCGATACGTAGGCCATCCGCACGAGCGTCTTTCAACTTCTGCATCTGCATGTTGTAGAACTTACCGCCGTGGCCGTACTCAATGTGTTCGTCTAGGTCGATAACCAGCCCTAGGCCAGTTTCATGAAAGCGCGGGTCATAGATGTACTCAGGGTACGTCATCGACTTTAAGCTAAATGACTTAGAGCCATTGTTCGCACGTGACTTGTAGAACGTCTCCCAATCAAGGAATACAATTATGTCTAGCTCGAACGCCTTTTTAATTACGTCCAGCGCTAGTTTGTCGTCTTGAGTGAAGCAGCTCATGCCACTTCACCTTGTAGGATGCTGTCTAATGACTTACCTTCTTTTTGCTCTTCGCAGTATTCTTCAGGAATAATGTCAGCGAGCCCTGGCGTTTCTTCAACAGCCGTTCGTAACGTTTTGTGGGTCTCAAGGTATTTGATCATCTTAAGCTCAATCTCCTCCGCTTGCTGTTTAACAAGGGCACTCTTAGGGAATAAGCCCATGATGCGCTCTTCGAACATCGGCAAGTCGTTAAACAGTGTTTCGTTCACGTTGCCAATTTGGTAGCAGTAAGGGATAGGCTTCTCACCACCAAAGTCCAAGTTCATAATGTCGGCCTTGTCAGCGCTTGTAACAGTGATGTGAGGTGCAACGGGTAGTGTGCCGTCCATAATGGTTGATACGTCCTCACCGTCAGCACACAAGTTACCTATGCCGTACATATCGAATAGGGCGGCGTACACGTCACGGCCTAGTTCAGCCAGCTCTCGGTTAAGGCTCTCTATGCGTCCGCCAATCTGTGCGTTAACAACAGCAAGGGCTATCTTGCGACGGTTATAGGCATTAAGGCGTAAGCCCAGTTTTAGTTTTTTCATGGTCAAATACCTGTATTGGTTAGAGGGTGAGTAGCGCAAAGCACTACTCGCTAAATTATTAGTGTTACTGTTAATTAAAGTGATTCTAAAACAGCGATAGCCGATTGTATGGCCTTTAGCCTGTCATGTGCTTTTAGTCGCTCGGCGTGTGTAGAGCCTTCTGAGTCGCGCACATTCGCTAGTTCTTTGGTTATCATTTCAAGCCCCATCGTAAGCCCGTCAATTTGTGCCTTACGGTTGGCTTGGCGCTGCTGCTCTGTCTCGTCATCATCGCCAGTGATGCAGTTTGACAGGGTGTTTACAAAGCGCCGAGCAACGTGTGCTTGAGTGCGCTCGTTAAACATGATGTAAAGGTTTTGGTTGCCTATATGACGCTCGATGAAGTCGATAGCGTACTCCATTTGGTTGTCGTCGCTCACATCGCGTAAGATTTCGCTAATGTCGTCACCATCTTCCACCGCATCTTCAACAATGCTCGAAAGGTCGATTGCCAGCTCTAGGCGCTCTACGTCGTGTGGCTCTAATGTGTAATTTGAAAAACGTGACATTAAAATGCTCCCATGTGTTGCTTTAATACTTGGTAGTCGTCGTAACTCATTTTTTTTCCATAGCCCCATTTATCTTCCCATTCACTCTTACAGGGGGAGGCATCGTGCTCAAGAACGTAGGCTGCACGCCTTTTCGCTGCTTGTAGACTATCAGGCCAATTCATGCTGAATAGGAAGTCCCACTCTTCGCTCATGAGACTGTGCCCACACAGTTCTGTCGAGTATCCTGTAAAGTTAAAGTGATCTTCGCACCAGTACTCATCGGGGAAACCGTCTATGTGTGCTAAGCGTCCCGCTATGCAAAATGTCGTCCCACATTCGTTGGCTCTGTGTCTTAAATCTTCTAGGCTTGAGTGGTTAGAGATATTTGAGAAGCAAACCATATCCACATCAAAAGGCTCAAGTTCAAGTATCCGATTCGCTGTATGCTGATATTTGCTTAACTGTGTCATGCTGCTTGCGCCATACGATGTTTTGTAACGAACAGTGACTTAGGACGTGTGCCACTGGCTATGTCTTTGTGGATTTGCATGTAATCCCACATACGGCCGCCTTTCTCAAAGCTGTGTGAACGCATACCGGTGTAGTGCTCAATGTTCGCCGTGCGTAGATTGGCTTGGTCGATACGATTGTGTGCCTTGTTGGTGTTACGTGCTAAAGCTCGCACTTGGCCTTGTAATTCGGTGATTGCTTCTTCTAATTTGGTTAATTGGTCTTTGTTTCCAAACATGACTGGTACTCCGTGTTTTGTACTCTAATGCAGAGGGCGAACAGCGTCTGTATCGCGCTTTGCTTTTTCAATTTCTGTTGCTAGTTGCTTGAATAGGGCGTGTAATGGGTGGTTCGCGTCAACCTTCTCGACGGTCACGCCTTCATCATCTTCTGGCTCGTCGCCAATGTCCTTGTAGTCGTTCTCATAGTTGCGCAGCACAATCGCTTTGAAGCTTTCGTCATCTCCAATACGGTCTCTTAGCTGGCTGATAATGTTGATTGCTTCGTCAAATGCGCCCGAAATAGCCTCTTTTACATGCTCTGGCTTGAAGTCTTTGTAGGCGGGTGCGCTCTCTGAGACAAAGCTCGTGACGGTCGCTGCTAACACTTTCGCTCGGCGGTCCATTGTGTGCGCATCGTCCATCAGTATTGAGGTGATTGGTACATAAAGCGGCATCTTCTCAAGCGCTTTAGGGTCGCTCTCGTGCTTCTCCATCGCGTTCTTGATTTTCGCTATAGCTACAAGGTTCTCTATCATGTGTTTCATTGGTTTGTCCTTTTATTTTGCTCGTGTTTAAAGGGTGGTTATTAGTATTTAGTAGCAAATGCTAACGCGCTGGTTAACAGTAACACTACTATCGCGGCGCACGACAAAACGGTGCGCGTAAGTCGTTGCTCGACGCGACGGTGGTACCTTGATTTCATAGTGTCTCCGCTTAAAAAAGTGGCCGCATAATATAAACACTGCTAACGTATGTCAACAGTGTTGCTGTTAAAAATAAAGTGGTCTAAGCTGCCTGTAACTCGTTGGTAAACAAGGGAACAGCTTTGTCCGGCGGTAAGAAGTTGGGCAGCGGCTCTAAGCCCGATTTCGTAAACTCTACTAATACCGTACGCCCGACAAGCTCACCTAAATCAGACAGGTCTCGAATGCCTAAAGCCCCAAGAAGCATGTCCAATTTTCTCTCCCACAAGGCTCTCGACTTAGGGGTGGTTGCTGCGCTAAGGTGAAAGTTACGGTAGTAGTACACGCCAACCCGACGGCCATCGAAGGACTCTACGACTTGCATGTTAATCGCTGGGTCGCCTGCGCCATTCAATGACGCGCCTTTGATTTGGAACTTGTATTGACCAACATCAAAGTAGGGCTGCTGGTACTGTCTTGTTCGACGAAAGGCCGTTGCACTCATGCTGCCTCCTCAAGCGCTACAGGCTCTGCGACAGAAGGTGCGCGTAATGTACGTGCGAAGGTCAACAGGGCTTTCACTTCCTTGCGATAGCTCTCGTCAGGGTGCTCGTCAACCAGCTCCTCCCATACGCTGTGTACTGCAATTTCTTCGTTCACTCGCAGTGCGGTCGGTGTCAACAGGGCAGTGATTGGGTCGCCATTTGGCAGCGCACGGTCTAGCACATAGTAGTTGGCAGGCAGTCTCGCTGCACGTAGGTCAACAGACTTCACATCGCTTGGGTCAAACGTTGATGACTCAAGGTTCGCGCTGTACATACAGGCGGCGTAAACGTTAACACCTGTCAGGTCTGAGTGACGGAAGGTGGCCGACTGCACTGAGGCAAAGGATAAGTCAGCCCCCTTAAAGTTACAGTTGATGAATGATGAGTCCTTCAAGTTGGCGAACGACAAGTCCATGCCCTCAAAGTTACAGTCGATGAACACCGCTTTCGAATAGTCGTTGTCCGCTGTCTTTAGTGTCGTGAAGTCTACGCCGTGCTCTACGCGTTGCATGTTAGTTTGTGCTTGTTCCATATCAGTCTCCTAAAGTTATGGTTTTATGGTGTTTGCCCGTCAGTGGGCGTTAAAGAATAGAATTTAGTAGTTACTGGTCATTTGTTGAGCGCTGGTATGACCTGTGTTCATGTTTTGTACAAAGTGTCCAGCTTTAGAAAAGTGGTGTCCAAGTTTGAAAATAAAGGTGGACACTTATTTTTAATTTTGAGTGAGTGCTCATTAACCCCCGCACCCCGTTAGGACGCATGTGTGAGAATATAGCATCGTCGCCCGACAGGGGGCTGTCCACCTTGTCCATGTTGTCCAACATTTGGATACCTAGCATTGAGAAAAAGTTTTTTGTTATTACTCTTTAATAAGTATTAATTAATAATAAATATATAATAAGAGGTATGGACAAAGTTGGACAACATGGACACTTTGGCCTGAAGCCTTTGCTGGTGCTGCTTTCGGGCGTCCAACCCCCTTGGACAGTGCTGAAAAAAGGTGGACAGGTGGCCTAAAAAGGTGGACACTTTTGCCAATCCCCAACCTCTGTCCTCCATCCCCCAACAACCGCCAAAGAATGCCCATCCGTAGGCCATTCATTTGTCGTTAAAGGCTCACAATTATAAGTTTTGTGTCTTAAGTCACTGATAAATAAGCGCTATATGTCACTCGCTTTCCAGCTTTCGCCATCGCCTACCAATATACAGCACCCGACCGCGCCATCAGCTGTCTGCACTCCCTCGCAAAACGCACAGCCTGCTCCGCGTGATGCCTAGCCCTCGCCGGTAATCCCTCGTTCATCGCCCGTTGCCATGCCGCCCGTTGTTGCTCCGCCGCTAGCCTCGCCGTACCCGCTCGCTGTCTCATGTCCTGTGTACTCATGCCCATCAGTCTGTTTCCTATGCCGCGCGTTGTAAGTTAATCTGCATGTGACGCTCAATCTCTTTCAATTGATACGTGATGTTCAATACCTGCTGCTTTAATCGCGCCGCAAGTCGTAGGTCTCCCAACTCACGCGCTAGGTCGGTCGCTAACTCATAGTCGCCAATCGCATGCCAGCTCAGCGCTATCCCGTCCAGTATTGAATAGCCACTCGCTAGCAGTCGTCTGTGTAAAGCGTTTATCGGTTGCATCGTGTTCTCCCGTCTGTAATGGTTGCTCTGTGTTATGTGCCAACCGCTCACCAGCAGTCGGTCTCTGTTAAGTGATGTGTGTCGGTCGGTGGTCGGTGAGTGTTGAGTGTTGAGCAGTGACCGTCGAGTAGTGCGCGCCCCCCGTTGAATGGCCTCTGTCGTTCGGATACCTCTTAATTTCTGTCGTCTAAGACCCCCGTAAAAATAAATTCAGCATCAGAACCCGACTCCGGCTTATGTGCAGGATTAAGGGTGATTGCTTGGACTTTCGTGTCAGTCGTGGAATCTACCTTGACGCAGGACGCAGGACATGCGGAGCGAGGAACGAGCGTAGGAGCGTAGCGGGCTGTACTAGCGTACTAAGCGTTGAGGTTAAGTGGAACGTCTGTAAGCGAAATCTAAGCTCCCTTAATCCCAACATCAGCCCATTCTCCAAGCAGAATGCAATTCAATCCTGTCCACATTGCGCTATCGAACTCTCCAAACCTTCTTATCCGTGGAATCTGATTGATGACCAACATCTGCTATTCGTCCTCTGCCATCCGACACTCGCCCTTTTTCCTTTGACGATCCTCACGTCCTCACTTCTCACGTCCTCACTGCTCACGTCCTCACACAAAAGGTCTAATCTCTTCACCTTCCTCACTTCTCACTATGTAGGGGATAACAGAACAACATACTTTGGGGCCATGTGGCGCGGGTGGTGAGTGTTAGCAGGGCAGGTCACTCGGTAGGGGGTTAGAGGGAAAGGCTAGGCTTTAGAGGCTAAAGACCAGGGCTCACTGTCACACTAGCTATTAGTGTAAGTAGTCAGTGTGGCTTGTGCTCATCGCTAGACCTTTAGCACGGCGTGCTGCGTATGCACGGCTACGCGCTTCGTCAATAGCCGTCACTTTACCTTTACCAGCACACTTGGCGCATGGAATGTCTTTGTTGTGCTTGTGGATACGGTACAGACCTGTTCCGTTACATGCTTTACAGTGAGTACCAGCTACAGACTCAACTATCGCCTCCACAGCATTTATCTCAGGGCTTTTCTCGGGTGTAGGTATACGTTTGCCTATCCATTGGTAATACTCCTCGCTGTAGGCGCGTATACGGATTTTTTCTATTTCCTCCTCCTCTGTTTCCACAGGTGCATCTAGGGCGTTAAGTGTTGCTTCATAGGCAGCAGCGCTACCGAATAAGTCGTCAGTGTCGAATAATGAATCAAGTGATAATGTGTTGGTTGACATAGATATTTACCTCTTTTATATTTCAGAAATGAGCAGGGTGTTCCCGCACCCTGCTCGTAGTTTCTTAGCTAAGTTATCTTAGAAAAGAAATTTGTTTGTGATAGCCTCTAGCTCTAACGGGCTAGTAGGCTTTTTATTGCGCATTGCTGTTGATTTCGTTAGCTTCTCAAGCTTCGCAGCTCTTGCAGCCAACTCGTCTTGGCGGTATTGGATTGCGCGTACTTTGCTTATTTCTTTAGCAGCCTCGGCCAGCTTCTTCTCGCTACCTTGTGTGAAATGAACACCCCAGAACTCAACACCGTCGTCAGTTGTGAATGACTCGATTGTTGTTGGGTTGCCCAGCAGTCGGTATGCGTCAGCTTGGAACTCAGCTTGCTTGCGTGGACTAACGCGTGTTCCTGTGTAGCCAGCCTTCTTAACCATCTGCGCCACTAGGAACTCGATAGGGTCGAAGGTCATGTATGATGAGTAGACGCGAACTGGCGTGTCTAGCTCTACAAGGTCTAGCAACTTGCGGAACTCTGCTGCGTAGTGCTCTAGGTAGGCGTGTACGATACGTGTCTCACGTAGTAGCTTATCAACCTCTGTAACTTCGTCGTCGCGAACTGCGTTAGACATTGCAGCGATTGTTAGCTCCTCGCTTGTGTTATCCATTTTGTGTATTTGGTCGAGTACGTATTGCTTTCTACCCTCAAGGCGTTCGATTTTGTTTGAGAAGTCGATGGCCTTGCGCATGCACTTGGTAGCGAATGGTATGCTCTTTTCTGGTATATCACCGATGTGTTCAACCACAAGCCCGTAGTTTTTATCCGCAATGGCTCTACCACGTAGTTGCTTCATGATTGCCCAAGCACCGTATTGAGCGCCTTGTGTCCACTCGTCAGGTGTTCTGTGTAGGCGGTCATCAATCCACTCCTCTTTGCTCACGTCCTCGTACACAACCTTGCGTTCGCTATCCATCGCTTGTGTTACGTTGACCTTTTGCTTGTGTAGGTCGTGTTGCTGCATATCATGTACTAGCTCATTCTCTGCCAGCCATTCTGCGGCCTCATCGTCCTCCTCGTAGAAGCCAAGGTCTGCAAGGTCGTTAAGCTCTCCATCTTCTAAGAAGCCATCATCAAGGTCGTTGTTAACCTCGAACGTAGCCTCGATAGCGCGTTGGAATGGATGAAGCTCGAACACGTAGTCACCAAGCGTACTAAGCACTTGAGCATGTCCTTGATACTGTTTGAACAGCTCCTCAGCCCAATCAGCCACGCTGGTCACTGCGCTGCTCATCTTGCGTATTCTCTCGCTGTCTGCGTCCTTGATTGCCAGTGCCATTGACGTTGCGATAGTGTTGTCCGCTTGGCGCACCATCTTGTTTAGCTCTGACTTGATAGCCCATGCGATACCACGTACCACATAGTTCGTACGGTGGCCGTATACCGTTGATAGCTCATCTATTGCTAGCACTGCTTGTTTCGTTAGCTCTGAGGTTGACATGCTTAGTGCTGCTTGGCCGTTAGCTGTGAAACCTTTAGTGTCTGCGTTAGAGATAAGTACGTTTTTCATAATGTTTACCTTTTATGTTGTTGGGACTCCTAAGTAGGTTCAACGTCCCGATTTATGAATGACTCGAATCAAACTCGATCCGAACCGACCGCGCCTTCTGAGAGAAAGCACATACATATGAACAACCAACCACAGACACAGAAAACGCGGCAAGCGATTCAGGACAAAAAACGAACAGGGTGGGGGTATCACAGGGCGATTTGCTATATATTTTTTTCTAAATTTTTTGCGGTGAATCCTAACAGTGTTACTATTATAAAAAATAACAGTGAGGCTAATAATAATGAAAACAAACGCCCTTGTTGAATCGTTGCGTAACACCGCTGTAGAGCTTATGAACACTGCTAGCGAGCTTGAGACAAAGTACGTGGTTACGCCACGAAGCAACCCCCAAGAATTTAAACTCATTATCCCGCTAGGTATGTTTGCTGGAACGGCGGTGGACACGCTAAATCTTAAGAAACCGCCTAACGTTGTGTACGTCGGCGAGTGCCGCATGGGTGGCGTTGACTACGGCTCAGTACGTATCCTCGTACGTGAACCATTCGATATTGATATTGCTCAGTGGGAACTTGTTGGTGACAACACGTTAGTTTGGAGTGAGTAAATGTCGGGGGAATATTCACTATCAACGCTTAGCGGGAGTTATGCGTCGCTTGGCATTGCCCGCCTAACAGCACAAGAAGAAACCTACGTTCAACGCCGCACTCAGGGGGTTAATCCTTCTGCGGCGGCTCGTGCGGCTGGCTATAAGTACCCAGCAAGGGCGGTGGCTGAGCTATCTGAACGTGAGGACATAAACCTAGCAATCTCTTACATGCGCGAAATGCAAAGGCAAGTTGCAGTCCAAGCGGGGGCTATTGAGTTCACCAAGGACGACGCAACAGCCCTTTATCTTGAGGCGCATGCCAAGTCAGCGACAGCGATGGAAGAAATACGTGCGGTGGATTCGCTCGTTAAGCTGCATGGCCTAGCAACACCTGAAAAAGTCGAAGTTAACATCACTAACCGTAGCCAGATGGAAACTATGGACGATGAGCAACTACTCAAAATGGCTGGACAAGATATTCAATTGTCGCCTGATGAGTATAAGGTGGCGCACGATGAGGACTGAGCATTGCCATGAATGTTTGCGCACTGTTCCTCACTTTGAAATGTATGACCAAAAACACTGCCTAAGTTGCGCAAAGCAGCTGGGAACGTTTGTGAGGCCATCTAACAAAGAGTCAGTGCAACGAATCGAACATGAGTTCAAACGCGTCAGAGAGGAAGAAATAGAGGCGTTTAACGTAGAGCTTGAGGCTAGGAAAGAGCTTGCTGAACGTGAGCTGGTTCGTCGTCGTCTTTTACCCTTCATTAAGCGGCATAATGACGCTTACATGCCAGGCTGGGTTCATGCCGATATTTGTATGCGGCTTGAGAAATTCGCGCAGGACATTGAGAACGGCCTATCGCCACGGCTGATGATTACGATGCCACCGCGACACGGTAAGTCGGAAATAGGCTCTAAAACATTCCCTAGCTGGTACTTAGGCCGTAACCCTACGCATGAGGTTATCACCTGTTCGTACTCGGGCGACTTAGCAGAGGACTTTAGCCGTAAGTGTCGTGACCTACTGGACACCGACAAGTTCAAGGCAGCATTCAAAACACGTCTATCGCCAGACACCAAGAGCGTTAAAAAGTGGATGACTACAGAAGGTGGTGGCTTCACTGCGGCTGGTGTTGGTGGTCCGATAACGGGTCGTGGTGCGCACTTAGGTATCATTGACGATCCCGTAAAAAACCGTGAAGAAGCTGAGTCGGAAGTTACCCGCCAAAAGGTAAAAGATTGGTACTCATCGGCATTCTACACGCGTCTTGCACCAGGGGGCGGTGTGCTGATAATTCAGACTCGCTGGCACGATGATGACCTTGCGGGTTGGCTATTAAACGTATTTGAGGAAGCGAAAAAGGAGGCTGAGGAGAAGGGCGAACCTATCCCAGAGGACGTAGACCAATGGGATTTGGTTGAGTACCCAGCTATCGCGACACAGGACGAAAAGTACCGTAAGAAGGGCGAGGCGCTACACGAGGAACGCTATCCGTTACCCGCGCTACGTCGTATAAAACGTGCCATGATACCGCGAGATTGGGAGGCGCTTTACCAGCAAAGGCCAGTGTCTGAGGACGGTGACTTCTTCACGCGTGATATGTTCCGCTACTACAAGATTGGCGAGCTACCACCGTTGGAGGACATGCGTCTGTATGCAGCGGCTGATTTGGCTATCTCTACAAAGCAAACGGCGGACTACAGTGTGTTTGTGGTAGTCGGTATCGACCGTAAGCAGAATATTTGGATTGTTGACCTGATACGTGGCCGATGGAACTCGTTGGGTATCATTGACCGTATGTTTGAGATTCAGACGAAGTATAACCCTGAGCTGTTTGGTATCGAGACAGGCCAGATTGAGCTAACGCTAGAGCCGTTCATTCAAAAGGCCGAGCAGGAACGTGGTATCTCACTTCGCTACGAGAAGCTTAGAACACGCGGCGCAGACAAAGGTACACGTGCTAGGCCGATACAGGGTCGTATGGAACAGGGCAAGGTTATTTTCCCTACCATAGAGTCGACACCGTGGATGAGTTCGCTACAGAACGAGCTACTTAAGTTCCCGTTAGGCGCTAATGATGACCAAGTGGATGCGTTGGCTTGGATTGGTCAAATGCTCATGCTATTTGGTATTCGTAACGAGAAGAAGCCCAAACCTAAAAAGTCGTTTAAGGACAAATTGCGTAAGTTTGGCGGTGGCACTAGAGGCCGTCATAAAAGTGGTATGGCTGCTTAGCGTTTATTGAGAATTAACAGTGCTACTGTTATTATTGGCTAACAGTAAATAATAATAACAACAACAGGTCGTGAAACTTGGACGCTGAAACTATAAAACAGATAATCGCGTTAGGCTCGCTTTTTGTGGCCGTGATTGGCTTGTGGCATAAGCTAGTCATACTACCCATCAAAGAGGAGCTGAAACTCAACGCGACAAGTATCCGCACACTCGAAATTGACAGTGCGAAGCTGGATACAACGCTCACAGCGCTTACTAACGCAATTGACCGACTAACCGATAGGTTGGACCGTGAATGAGTAGAAATAAGAAAAGAGACCCGAGGGTTGTTGCTCGTGATAATCAGACCCGATTTGAGGAAGCGAACAACACCAAGCATAAGGACTTTATCAAACGCGCTGTGCGTAACAACAACTTTTACGCAGGTGATCAGTGGAACAAAGAGGATAAAGCCCGCCTAGACCGTGAAGGCCGACCAGCCTTGACGCTAAATATGATCTTATCAACGGTGAACGCCATAATAGGTGAGCAGCTTGAGCGTAAGGTTGAAGTTGTCTACCGACCGCGTGACTACGGCGATGAGGGCACTGCGTTCGCGCTTAATGCCATCACCCGCAGTATTCTTGCGGTAACGCACTTCGACGATACCGAAGAAGATGTGTTTGCTGATGGCCTAATCACAGGCCGTGGGTACTATGACGTTCGCATGAGTTTCGAGAAGAACCTGCAAGGTGAGGTTGTTATCACGTCTGAGGACCCTATTGACGTTATCCCTGATAGTGAGGCTAAAAGCGCAGACCCGTCTTCATGGAACGAGGTGTTTATCTCACGTTGGCTAACGCTTGACGAGATTGGTGCTTCATATGGCTGGGAGAAGGTCGAGGGCTTAGAGCGCCTAGTTGATACTAGCAGCTATAACACGGACGATAACTTCGAATACTTTGAAGGCACGTTTGGTGGCACAAGCCGCACGACAACGATGGACGAGAAGGACAGCCGTCAGCTAAGGCGTGTTCGTGTTATTGAGCGCCAGCACTTTGAGGTAGATGAGCAGTACCACTTTGTCGATATGACTACGGGTAACATGAGACCTGTACCGTTTGGCACTGATAAAGAAGAAATGGAGGCGTTCGCAGAGCAGTATGGCCTTGAGCTAATTAAGCGTAAAGGTCGCCGAGTGCGAATGACTGTTACAGCGGATGACATTCTGCTGCATGATGATTGGTCTATCTACCGCTCATTTACTATCGTGCCTTTCTTCCCGTACTTCCGCCGAGGTAATCCGTTTGGCCCTGTAGATAATCTAATCGACCCACAGAACCTACTGAACAAGACCAGCTCGCAAGAGTTGCACATTGTTAACACGACGGCTAACAGTGGCTGGGTGGTGCAGGAGGACTCACTGGTCGATATGGACGCTGAGGACTTAGAGGAACGCGGTGCTGAAACTGGCCTAGTGCTACAGTACAAACGTGGGTATGAGAAGCCGGAAAAGATTCAGCCGAACCAGATACCAACGGGCATCGACCGTATCTCACAGAAGGCCGCTGCAACTATCCGTGAGATATCATCGGTTAATGCGTCAATGCTTGGTACGGCACGTGCTGACCAGTCAGGCCGTGCGCAGGAGGCCGCTGTAAGTCGTGGTCAGATTCAGGTGTCGGTAATCGTGAGTAACCTTAAACGTGCCCGCCGTATGGTTGGCCGTAAGGTGCTTGAGCTGGTTCAAGACTTCTACAGTGAGACTCGCTACTTTAAAGTGACGGGTAGCAGTATCCTTCAGGGCGAGGAGCGCACGGAGGAGGTCGGCATTAATGTGCCAGATGAGGACGGGAACATAATCAATGATGTGACCATTGGCGATTATGACGTTGAGGTAAGCTTTAGACCTTCGGGCGGTACAATGGCCGACCAAGAGTTTGAGGAAGCGTTGCGCTTGCGTGAAATGGGCGTTGCTATCCCAGACCATGTTATTGTCCAGCACTCGAACCTTACTAAACGTGGTGAAATTGCCGAGTTCCTTAAAGAAAGCCAGGGCTTCGGTGAGCCGAGCGAAGAACAAGCAGCGCTTGAACAGATGCAGATACAGCACCAAATCAACATGCTGCGTAAAGAGCTTGAAAAAGTTGATGCAGATATTGATGTGGCACTGGCGACGGCTAAAGAGAAAATGGCTAAGGCTGACTCGCTAAGTGGCTTCAACCAAGCGCAAATGGAGCTACGACGACTCGAACAAGAACGTGTGGCCAAAGAGCAGGAGCTATCACTTCGCATTGCTCTGGCGGCTAGAGGCCATCAGAATCAGAATGCTATAAACGATAAGCGTATTTCTAGCCAAATCGCTATGAAATCTATGGATATGGCGTATAATGCGTCGAATAAAGATAACAGTAACACTAATAAAAATAATAACAGAGGTGACTAATAATGGCTGCAAACCGTAACCTTGATGGACTTAACGCAACATCGGCAATTCTTGATGATTACACGCCACCTACGCCAGAGGAGCGTGGCGACTTCGTTGAGGACGATGAAGCCCCTGCGGACGACGTTGTTGATGAGCTTGAGGACGATGACGAAGAATCAAGCGAGCTTGAAGAAGAATCGGATGAAGATGAAGAAGAATCGGACGGAGATGAAGATGAGTCTGAGTCAGAGGGCGAGGGTGATGTGGATGGTGCTGAAGGCGAGGAGGAAGAGCCTGCTGAAAAGCCTTCTAAGGGCGCTAAAGGCCGACGTGTACCACTCGAACGACTAAACAAGGAGATTGAGAAACGTCGCAATCTTGAGTCTGTAGTACAAAGCCTCCGTACAGAGATCGACGCGTTGAAGGGCGCTGGTAGCCAAGAATCGCAAGGCGAACAGCAAGCTGATCCTGTTGGTTTCACCCGCGAGGAGTTTGAGGGTATGCAGGAGGCTATGCTTGACGGCGAGACTGATAAGGCTTTCGAGTTATTCGGCAAAATGATGGCTAGCCAAACTCAAGCGATACAGGCCAAAGCTGAGCAAGAAGTATCAGAACGCGTACGAAATGAGCTTAACCAAGACCGTGCAATGTCTGAGTTGCAACAAACGGCGCAGGCGTTAGCTGAAAAGTACCCAGAGCTTGATAGCGCTGGTGACGAGGCGGACGAAGGTCTGATTGAAGAAGTGGTGGAAATGCGTGACCTGTACGTTGATCGTGGTCTATCGCCAGCCGAAGCGCTTAAGAAGTCAGTTCGCTTAGTTGCCCTTGAAAATGATTTAGTTGACCGTACAGCTAAACCTAAAGCAGATATGGCTAAGCCTACGAAGAAAACTAACACTAAGGCCAAGCTAGCTGCGGCCAAGAAAGAGCGTGGCAAGCTGTCGGGCACAGGTGGTGGCAATAGTCGCCCTGATATTGATATTTCACGCATGTCAGACGACGAGTTTGCGGGTCTTAGTGCAGAGGCCAAAGCGCGTGCAAGGGGTGACTACGTGGTTTAACAGGCCTGTTTTTATTTACAATTATCTTTAAAGAGGCCGACACAAATGTCGGCTTTTATGTGACTTGTCACTAGGAGGCAGCGGGTCACGAGTAAGAATAATTTATTTTAATAAATTTTTTTAAAGCGTTTATGAATAGTGGATCGGCCTGTATAGTGGCCATTATGAAGAGATTTAGAGACCTAGTTCACATTTTTTAAAAGTTAAAAATCCTTTTCTGAAAAATGTGATATTATAAATATGTGTCTGAATTTCGGAAACGAAGAAAGGCTCGCAATTACTGGGTAACTGCAAGCTTCGAACGGATAAAACCTCGGCAAAAGGTTTCATCTTTAGTGACGTATGCGTCAATACACAATCGCATATTAGTACACGTGAAGTGCGAATACAACAAAAAAAGATAGATTTTTGTTGAGTTGTAGTCGCTGGCAGGCCTTTATTTTAAACGTTTATTTTAAGGATTTAGTATGAAAAGGTTTGTTGGTACTTTTATGCCCGCATTAGTGCAGAGTATTGATTTTGTTAATATCGGCATTTTCGGCTTATTAACGGTAAGTGTGCTGTGTATGACTTGTGTACTTATTATTTCTATGATTATTTCCCACGAAAAAGGAAAATAGCTTAGTCTGAGTCATTATAATTGGCTTTAGTTTATATTATAGAGCCGGCTTAAACGCCGGCTCTATATAATGAATTACTTATTGCTCTTCTTTGAACCAAGAGGAGGGTACACCAGATTTTGATATCCCCATTACTTTAAGTTTATTAGAACTAGTGATGAAAACTCTTGCAGCAACATTATTCGACCACTTTGTCGCGTAAGGTTCATAGTGTGAATATGAGCCGAACAGTGGAGTACTAACTTTAATAACTTCACATTTTGAGTGGTATATTGATTTTTTCTTATCGGCGGGCAACCTATCCTTAATTACGCTTCTAGCCGTTTTACATACAGACGCAGCGTCCCATTTGGAAGATATAGAAACCCCAGTAAACTTACCTTTTTCATTTTCCTGAATCGAGCTATATTTCTCAACAATGCTAATCAAAAAAATAATTGCGAACAATATCCCTAAAGCAATAAAAACCTTATCTACAACTTTTGCCATGTAATAGTACCTCCTTAACATTAATCTATATATTATATAGGCTTAACATAAAAATTAATACTTTTTAATTACCGTGCTTGGTTATTAGTGTTGCTGTTGAAATTTCAATAAGTAAAATTTATAATTACTGTTATCCAAGGTGATGCCTTGTCAATCAATCCTGCCCCACAGCTCAGTTATGCCGTGCATTCATTTCGATAGACCCACGTTACGGGACGGCTCAAAACATTTGGATTTAATAAGTCCACTGTTAGTCGTTTCGCGACAAAGCCAACGGCTCAGGGACTAACGAAGGGTATGCTTTAAATGGCAAAGACTAATTTCTCAGCGTTAGACGACGACGCTAAAAAAGTATGGTCACGTGATACGTGGCATCAGGCACGTGAAAAAATGTTCGTGTCGAAGTTCATGGGTTCAGGCCAGAACGCAATGATTCAACGCATTACCGAGCTAACTAAGTCAGAGCGCGGTACAGAAGCGATTGTGACATTAGTACCAGATATGCACGGTGACGGTATCGTTGGTGACAACGAATTAACCGGAAACGAGGCAACGCTAACAGCTCACCAAGATAAGGTTGAGGTTGACCAACTTCGTAACGCGGTTAAAAACACCGGTAAATTAAACGACCAAAAAACGGTTGTTAACTTCCGTGAACAAGCTCGTGACCAGCTAGCTTACTGGCTATCAGACCGTATGGACCAAATGACGTTCCTACAATTAGCGGGCTTAGACTTCGCACAAACTAACGATGGCCGAGTACGTCCTGGTCAGGGTGCGAATGACGACAACCTTTCAGACTTAGCGTTCAACACGGCAGGTGGTTTAGCACCAACTTCTGAGCGCCACCTAATGTGTCTTAAAGGCGGCAAGGTAGTTGATGCAGATACTACTGCAATCACTGCTGACGACAAGCTGGGCTATGACCACATCGTACGTTTACAAGCGATTGCTAAGACTCGCTATATTCGTGGTATCCGTGGTAACGGCGGCTCAGAGGTGTACCACTTATTCTTACACCCAATGGCATTAGCGACGTTGAAGCTAGACCCAGACTTCAAAGAGAACGCACGTCATGCAGGTGTTCGCGGTGATAGCAATACGCTATTTGCGGGCGGTGAGTCTTACATTGTTGACGGCCTACACATCCACGAGTTCCGCCATGTACCAACTACTTTAGGTGCAGATAGTGGCTCTAAATGGGGTGCTGACGGTACTGTTGACGGCTGTATGGGTCTGTTATGTGGCGCTCAGGCGCTAGGTTTCATTGACCTAGATACTGCGTCTTGGGATGAACGTGATCACTTCGACTACGGTAACAACTACGGTATTGCTTACGGCAAAATCTTCGGTATGAAGAAAATGCAGTTTAAGGACGCTAAGAAATCAGCGGACCGCAATGTTAAGCAAGACTACGGTGTTTTACGTATCGACTTCGCTATCTAAGTTGGGTTAAGGGAGTGAGTCGACCGCTCCCTTACATATGCAAGAGAATTACAAATGAAAGTTAAAAATTTTACACGCCAAACAATCCGAGTAACAGCCCCGATTGGCGGCCACGTGCTACTTGTTAAATCGGCTCAAACTCGTGATGTTCCAGCGCACCTTGAAGATGCAGCTATCCGTGCCGGCTTAGTTCCGTTGGAAGATATTGAGCTGCAAGCAGAGCGCGAGGCAGCGATCCTAGCGGAAGAAAAAGCCAAAGCTGAGGCAAAGGCCAAAGAAGAAGCGAAAGCGGCTGAGGAGCAAGCAGCGGCGCTAGAAGAAGCGGCTCGCAAGGCAAAAGCAAGTGAAGCTGCAAAGAAAGCGGCTGCGACACGCGCGGCAAACAAAGCGGCTGGTAAGTAATAGAGGCATATTGTCATGTTAACCGTAGGAACAATACTAACAAATCGCGTCCGTGTCCTTCTACGAGACATTGACGAAGGCGGCGTACAGTGGCGTGACCCAGAGTTGATCCAATGGTTCAACGAGGCATGTGCTGAGGTCGCGAGAGTTCGCCCAGAAGCGTGTAGCACTACAGGCTCGTTTCAGCTCCAAGCTGGCTCAAAACAGAGTGTGGCAACGCTAGGTGCGTCACGTGTGCTTGAGGTTATCTGCAACATGAAGAACGGCGAAGAAGGCCGTGCGGTTCGCCACGTCGAGCGCTCTACGTTGGATAATGAGGACCCTAATTGGATGGCGGGCAGCAAGACTGACACCGTATTTCGATACAGTGTTAGCCTGACAGACCCACGCTCATTCTACGTGTACCCACCTGCTGACGGCACAGGTAGCTTGTTGATGGTTACTGGCACAACGCCAAATGAGGTGGAATCGCTAACCGACCCATTCCCGCTACCGTCAATGTATGCGGCGTGTGTGGCTAACTACATTCTTCACCGTGCGTTCGCTAAGTTCACTGAGTCGGAGTCTATGCAGGCTCGGGCACAAAACTACTACAACGTGTTTGTGTCTCAGATTGGTGACACTCAAGCAAGCATGGAGAATGACAACGCCAAGACCCGTGACCCAATAGGGGCGTAACATGGCGTACGTTCAAGAATGGGTTGATAGCATCAGAATGGACGTACCCGAGCCGCTGGATTCTACAGTGGCTCGTCAAGTTAGGTACGCCATTCAAGAGTTCTTCCGAGCTTCGGAGGCATGGCTGCATACAGAGCGTATAGCGCTTGTTGATGACAACGCGCCTCTTGAGGGCATGCCTGATGAAACGTACGTCGCTGCTACGAAGTACGCTTATTTCGAACCAGCTGACCGAGAAGGGCGCTATAAGCTCGTAAGTGAGCTACCCCATAGGTTAATGCCCGCAAGGCGCATAGGTTGCTTTGCGCACAGTGGCAACAGAATCCTGTTAGACGCATTCGAGGAAGGTACGCTTGAGGTGTCGGTTGTCGTGCAGCCCAACCGTAATATCGACAGCGTACCTGACTCACTAGGCGACAAATGGTTTGATGTAATCCGTCGTGGTGCGATTGCCCGTCTGCTTTCTATGCCTGAAAAAGAGTGGTCGAACCCGCGTGCTGCTGCGACGTATGAAGCGCATTTCCGCGAAGGTATAGCTAAGGCCAAACGTGAGGCGAGAGACGACCGAAGCAGGCCAAAGCGTTCGGTGAGATTTAATAAGAGTTTCGCATGGTAACTGACCCTTTTGCAGTTGACGATATTGAATTGGTGTTCCCTACGATAGAGCCGTATATCGAACGGCTCTATCGTTGTTTCGGCGGATACCCAGTGGAGGAGGTTAAGCGCCTCCTTAAGATCCGAGCTGCAACACTCCACCTAGTAGGTGAGGACTCGTTTTTTATAGCCCAATGGGAAGAGGGCAAAGCGCATGTGTTGTGCGCCGCAGCAATGAGCGGCCATGTTAGTGATTGGTCGGAGATAATGACAAGTGTATCGGCTTACCTAAAAGAGCTGGGATGCAAGAAGTTCACGTTCACAAGCCCGCGTAAGGGCTGGTCGAAGGTGGCGGAGCAGGTCGGTTTTAGTGTTGAGTCTGTAACGTATGTGAAGGAGCTTTAATGTCTAGCCCTGATAAGCCTAAAACATCAGAAGGTGAAAAATTACAGGTCGAGCTAGCGTCAAGAATGTTTGACGAGGGTTCAAAAGTTAAAGAGGCTACACGAGATTCGTTCATGGCCTCAAATAGACGTGACAACCGCTCGCAGCTTATGGCTCGTGTGGGTGCAGAGTCTGCTAAAGTCAGCAAGGAACGTCTACAGCAGAGCCGTCGACAGGGTTCATACAAGACTGTAGATGGCGGTGTTGATGTTAAGTCTGCGGGTATCGCAGCGACGGGCAAAGGTGGGCGTTCTTATGATGTAGAGGGCGATATTGTCCGCCGTGATACGTCAAGCACAGAGCGTGTTGCCCGTAGCATGGGGGCGGAAGGCCATCAGCGTTCAATGAGTGACTTCGTTGAGGACAACAAGAAAAAACAAGCAGTCTTTGATTTGATTGGCGCAGGCGCGCAGGTTTACATGTACGGCACGGATTCCGAAAAGAGTGGTAAAAGCGATAAAGGCAAAACGTCGGGAAATGACGCTAACGCAAGTGTCGCGGATATTTTAGGAGCGTTAGAATAATGGCTACAACTACTAGCGACGCCAGCTCGAACAATACCCAATATTCTGGTTTACCTTGGAGCATGAGCAGCATATCGCAGTCGTCTACAGCTTCGGTGGTCAATAACATGATCAACAAGGCGAAAACGGCGTCTGCTTCGGAGCTTGATTATGAGGCTGAGCTTGAGCGTATGTATCAGAACCAAATCACGGATTATGAGCAAAACACGCTACCTATCATTAACGACTTACTAGCCGAGAGTGAGAGTACATCGATTGTTGATAGGTCAAGGTCACTCAGCGAGAACTTAAATGCTAAAACAACTGAGGTAGCGAATAGACAATTGGGCTACAGCATGGGGGGTCAGCTTGCTTCGCAGCGTAATGCGATCAATCGAGGTCAAAACCGTACTGTTGCGGCTTCACGTTCGGCCACCATGACGCAGGCGTATGAGGACCAGCGCGTTAAGCAGCAGGCGGCTCGTACGCAACTTATGTCTATCAGTGAGCAGTTACAGTCATCTGGTACGGCTTCAATGTCGCAAGCATACCAAGCTAAAGAGCAGCGCGATGCGGCCTACAAAGCGGCTAAAGGTGGCTTCATGTCACAAGTTGGTGCCGTGGCCGGTGGTGTAATTGGCGGGGTATTTGGTGGCCCAGCGGGTGCGGCTGCGGGTGCGTCAATTGGTAGCGCAGCAGGCGGGATGATAGGAGGTTAAAATGGCAGGTTATGGAATGCGTGATGGCTCGGCTATTATTAATGCGATAGGCCAGTACGCTCAATATGCGGAAAGACGCGAAGAACGTGAGTACCAGCGTGAGCGACAAGAACGCTTAGACGCAGAGAACATGCGACGCCAGCGACTAGCTGATGAGCGCAGTAGTGCCTTGTTTGAGCGCCAGATGAGCGAGTACGACCACAAAGAGGCTGAGCGTCAAAGAATAGCTGATGAGCGCCAGCGATTAAGGGACGCACGACAAGGCTATGTTGATGATGTTACTGCTTCAATTGACGAGCAGGAACGGGCGGAGCTAAACAGGTTTAATCGTGCGTTAACGCGCGATGGCGGCGACATAGAAGTAGCCAGCAATGGTGATGGTACGGTGTCGTTTGGTGTGCTTAAGTCTAACGGCGAACGAGCGCCATTAACCGTAAACCCAAACGACAACACGAGTACGCCTTTGCGAGCCAAGGAGGAAGATCTAAGTCGCCTACAGGCTCACGCTGCTAAAAGCATTGAGGTCGCGGAACAAAACGGCATAGCCCCTGAGCACCATGCAGCTTATGTACGTGCGAGTTTTACTGCGGACGAGAACGGTGTTGTGCGCGAGGCTTCACGCGATGAGTTCAAGGAAAACCTCAAGCAGCAAGGTTTGCTAAATGTTGCGCGGGATAAGCAGGTTTCACCGGATGAGGATGTTCCTACTGAAGAAAACCTCAATCGTTCAGCTGCGAGGCAAGAGGCCGCGAATGAGGCTAAGCGAGAGGGCACTCGTCGTTTAGCTGGTGTTAGTGGCCGTGTTGCTGCGCTGGAAAAAGCTTTCGGTAAAAAGGCGCACGGTGACTCTGCAAGGGTGTCGTTTAAGGGTGATGTTGCAAAAGTTACGCCCAGCAATAAGGTTAGCACTCCCGAGGGAGCTGAGGACTTAGCCAAGACTAAGGAAGCGATTGACCAATCGGGTGAAGCACCACCAAAGGTGAACCGTGCCCTTGAGCCAATTGCACAAGTTGAGGACGTTGAGCAGAAGATGCAGGCCATTAAGGACAAGTATGCGGCTAAGCGCAAGCGCGCAGCTGTTGTCGGCGAGCTGTATCTAACGGGTAATATCAACGAAAAGCAAATGCGCAACTACATGGATACGGGCGATATGCGTTTCAGTACGCATGATATTGAGAAGCACAGAGCCGATATTTATGAGGTGCAGGCGAACGCTAACGCTAAGGTAATTAAGGCGCGTAAAGAGCTGCTTAACGCTCAAGTGGCGGCGGCAAAAGCTACAACCACCAATGTAGAGTCACAGCAAAAAGCGCTAAAAGACACACGTAAGTACCTCGGTGATGTTGGCGCGTCGGTCGCTGGTTATATTGGTAGCATTCGAGGCTACAAACCTGCGCAAATCAAAGGGCTTGAGTCACAAATTAATATCCTTGCTGACCGCTTTATGGCTAATGGCCGCTACAGTGTTGAGGCTATGAGTACGCCAGAATTTGCCGCAATGTGGTCGCATGGTATTGAGTCTTATCTTCGTGCTGAGCCAAATGCTGAGTTAACGGTGATGAGTGTTACACCTTACATAACAGCGGTTGAGGCTAAGTATAAGCCCGAAACGGCTAATACAATCAAAGCTGTTAGCGCGTACTCAGGACTTGGCGTTAGTGAAGTCAGAGACGTTTATAACGACAGGTACAACGAGGATCGTGCAGAGTTCGAGCGAAAGGGTGGTCAGTGGAATGAAGCAGCCCAACGCGATTTCGACGAGCTATTCAAGGAAACGTACCTTTATAAAAATTAGTAACACTACTAAAAAACATAGTAGTAATAATGTTAAAATCCCTATCACTTAATTGTATTAGGGATTTTTTTATAAGTATGAGTGATTTCATAGATGAGTTGATCCGAAGGGGCGAGCGTAGAGGAGACTTTGCCAAGAACAAACCAGAGGACGCGATTGATGATGTTGAGCTACGGGATGGCGATAGTGGCGGTATTGGTGAGCCAAAAGATGCGCGTTTCGAGGGCTTTAACACTGTGGAAAAGCCGCATGATTGGCGTAATGACGACCACCCAAACGCAAGTGACGCGCAGGCCGTAACGCAGGGTGTGCTTGATGAAGGTGGCTACGTTGTAAAAGGCAATGAACGAGGTCGGTACAAGCGCCCACTGTCACGTATGTATGATAAGAATGGCAATGACATTGCGTCGCGTATGGTTGAGTCGGGTGCGGCTGCACCAGATAGAAGTGTCGACGCTACGCAAGCTGAAATGCTCGGCATTGCCCGTCGAGCGTTGGGCTATGCTCCGTCAAGTGACGAGAAGATGAACGCAGTAGGCCAGAAAATTCGTGAGAGCAACGATGAGTTCAGGCCGTGGGAAAATGCGGTTTTAGAGTCTAAAGTGTACGACCGACGCTCAACGTTTGAACGTGCATTTGACCGTGGTACTGATGAAACAAAAGCGGCGCTAGGTGGCGCGCTTAACTATATCGGTGAAATGGTCGGCAATGAGGAATGGGCTGCCGAGGGTCGGGAGATTGCGCGTAGGCACGGTGTTGATGCGGCTCTTAATAAGCGTAAATTCGAGTCTGTAGACAAGGTTGAGGGCTTTAGTGATGCTTTAGACTATGTGGTCGAAACTCTAGGCGAGGCCGCCCCTGGTCTTATAGTCGATGCGTTAGCTACTGCGGGCACTGTGGCAGTCGGTGCAGTGTCAGGTGGTGCAGGTGCTGCTGCGGGTGTCGGGCTAATGGGGGCTATGCGAGCTACCGCTGGTCGAGCGCTCATGAAAGGTGCGAAAGCTGGCCTATACGCTGGCCCCGCGTTATCTGGGTTCGTACAGTCTGCGGGTGCTATGGAGAACCGTTTGGACAGCACAGGTGAGGGTGAGCACACAGAGGCCGCGACGCTATCGGGTGCTGCTGGCGCTGCGCTAAATGCACTGCCTTTCGTTGCTGTGCTTGGTAAATCGCTCAAAGCTACTGGCCTGTCTGATGAGGCTGCAAAACCAGTGATGGATGCGCTATCGAAGCCGTCTGTTACCAAGCGTTTAAAAGATGTTTTAGGCACTACGGCAATCGGTGCTGCGGCGGAGGGCATTACTGAAACGGCGCAAGTTATAACTGATGAGATTATCGCCACAGAGGTAGGTGATGATGAGTGGAGACTAGAAACGCGCGACGCTGTTGAAGCGGGTATCCGAGCTGTTATCGGCGGTGGTGCTATGGGTGGTATCGCATCTACAGCGGGTAATGCTGTTGGCTTTATGCGCGAGTACAACCAAGCTCGTCAGGGAGCAGATGCAGAGGGCGAACAAATAAATGCTGATGGCTGGAGGGCTGACACTGTTGAGGAAGTAGAGGACGACGGTGTTCCATTTTCGAGTGACGACTCGCTTGAGCAGAGTGTTGAGCGAGCAGCTAAAAAGCGCCCTAAAAGCAAACCGAACGCCAAGGTAGAAACAGATGATACGGGAGTCGTAGGCCAAGGCCAATTTGATTCGCTAACTACCCGTGATGTGCCAAACCTAAGCAGTGACCGCTACGATGAGCTACGCGAAATACTTGAGCCAAAAGGTAAGCCGCTTAATGAGTCTCAGGTAGGAGCGCTTATTGATAACGGCACACTAACAAATGAGGAATTAGCGCGCTACGCCGCTGATAGTCACTATGGCGCAAGCACTCCGCTAAGTGGCGGGTATGACAAGGCTCGTGGTGATGAGGCACTTGCCCGTGTCTTTAAGCAAGTAGTTCGTCTGTCTCGTGATGGTAAACTCAAGCTGACTGAGCAAGAACGCAACCGTTTAACAGAGGCTGAGGAAGAAAGCACGGATACCGCGTTAAGAGCGGCGTTAGGGTCTATCAACCCAGAATTCAATAACATTGTGTATCGCAATGCTAACCAATTCGATGGTCGCGCTATGTTTCGTGACTACAGCAAAATCAAACGCGACCGAATAAAGAACCGTGAACGTATCAAGAAAGAAGCGCAAGTCGAGAAGTCAATTGAGAACGCGCCGACTGTTAAGATTCCAGAAGGTGAAGCGCCTAAAGAAAAGCCAAAAGGTGTCGTAAAAAGCGCCCCAGATTGGATCAAAGAAGGCCGCAAGCCAAGCAAAGAAGAAATCGACGAAGCAATGGCTATGCTGGATAACGCGAAGGACAAGCTTAAAGTCCGCATCAGAAATGTTATTCAGGGCAAAGGCAAGAATACACAGGCCGCTAGAGATATATTCGCTGTCGAGGTGGCTAAGAATGCAAAACAACTAGCCGAGGTAGGCCAACACTATGACTTCGAGTCATCAGGTTCGCTTGAGGCCGACAAGCTTACTCTACTGAACAAGATTGTTGATAGCAGCATTGAAGGTACTAAGCCAGATAAACCCAAGGCGAAGGAGAAAGCGCAGAAGCCGACCACCACTGAGGGCAAGGTTGAGTATCTTAAGCAAGAGCTTGGAACACGTACGGCCAGTGATGGTGATATGGGTAAATTGCTGGAATCGCATGACCAGTACCGTAAGTTCGTTAAAGATGGTGACGCGGTTGATCCGTCTAAATTGTCCGATACTGCGCGTAACACATTAAAACAGCGCGCTAAGTTCGCTGATAATAAAGATATAGTTAAGCAAATCGATGAGCTACAGGCGCGTGTTGATAAGTTCGAGTTCATTCAGTCGTTCCGCAAGGCGGTGGATTCTATGTACGAGGAGACCGCAGCAACGAAGTCTCAACGTGAAATGGGTGAGCGTACAGACCAGCAAGTCGCGTACAGTGAGCGTGATGAGAACGGTGATGAGCGAAACGTTGGTGATGTTCAGAGTGTTGTGGACACCGGCGATAATGACCTAGAGGTTGCGGCCAACTACACCCGCAGAACGCAAATGGCCGAGCGTGTCTATAAAGAGCTAAAGAAAATCAAGGGTATGAATAACGCGGCTCTTGTTAAGTTCATGCGCGAAACTGTAAAACCTACAGAGCGCGAAGCAGCCCTCGGAGACCGCCTGCCTAAGCGAACCCGCAAGCGCAAGGCTATTGATAACCAGAAAACGACCAAGGACAACCAGTTTGACCAGTTCGATACGAACAAACCATTGTTCACCTATGGCGACCAAGAAAAACGCCCAGATACTCGCCACTTGTCGAAAGGCACGGTTAACCGACTCAAAGAGCACTTGGAGAACGATGATTTAGAAGCGTTTGGCAAGCTGTTAGAAAAGACAGGGATTATGCCCAAAGAGGCGACAATTGGTGAAGTGAAAATGACACCTAGTGAGCGCCTAGCTTCGGCGGCGCGTAATTCGTTCGCGAACAACAAGCTATACAGGTCAGCTCGCGCACGTTCAGGTGAGAAGCGAAGTGATCGCGGCCTTATGGTACGTGACAATGAATCGGGTAAACCACTTAATGTTGACTTGGACGCTGTTACTCGATGGGCATTGCGTGAGGACAAAATTGACCTTAATGACGGCGACATAAATCTCAACGAAGAGCTTGCTACTGCGGTGCTAAGTGGTATTTCAGCGTTGGCCGACCTGCGCCTTGATGATGGCCGCCCAATGTTTAGCTTTAACCTAGATACTATTCGTGATAGCGCTGTAGTGTACCGTGTTGATGGCGATAAACTGGCATCTGTGACTATGGGGTCTATCCGCAACGGCCTCAACTACAAAGGCAAAAAGCGCAGTACGAAAGTTGATGTTGTCCAGCCTAAGCATGTGGACAGAGATAAGCGCTCTCTGCTGCGTAGAATAGGCATTAAGCTGTCAGATAAGCCAGACTTCAATACGATCATTGCAGTGGCTGAGAACGCCGTAGCGGTGGGTGATTTACTGCCTAAAGAGCTGGTTTCTCTTACTTCGTCGATTGAGCACAACTTGAGGTCTAGCCGAACGCTGTCGGACTTAATGCCAGAAGATATAGGCAACGTGTACCGTGATGAAGTGTCCTATGACGATATTGCTTCATTGGTCTCAAAGGCTGTGAACGAGGGTAAAATCACTGAGGAACGCGGTGATGAGATACTACTCGATGCCAAAAATAGGGTGTTTGATAAGGACTTTGAGCAAGCGGCCAAAGAAGGTGGGGAGCTAACTATCGACACGGCGCGTGTTGATGATGAGATAGCGAACCGCGATGAAGTCTCTACGGCGAACAATACGCGAGGCGTGTTACGTAAGACCAAGCGCAAGGACAAAAGTGGTGGCGGAGCGCAAACGGCTATTAGAAGGTCACTTGAACAAAGTGTAGAGTCGGCAAAAGCAGATTACCAACTTGCCGTAAGGAGACCTGATAGAGTTTCAGCAGACGGTGTTGATGTTAAGGCGAAACTAGTAGCGGAGGCCAAACGTAAATTAGAGGTGGCTGAGTTAGCGCTTAAAAGCTACAAGGATACAGAAGTTGGAGAAGGCACGGACTTGAGCAAAGGCCGCAAAATTCAGCTAAACCGCAAGCTAAAGAAAGTGGTTAAGCGCAATCGTGGCCTGGCTAGAAAGTCTATGTTCCGTTTCTTTGAAATGACGCGCACACGTCTAGCTCGCATTCACCCAGATGCTGCGGCGAGGGCGGACAGGTTCACTGCACTACAACGAAATGCTACGGAGTATTTCGCGTCACGTATTGGCAAGGAGGTAGGAGACAATAAGGCGATTCAGAAGGGCTACGAGGACTCTATTAACAAGGTTAAAAGTCCCGAGCGTGAGAAGTACGAGGCTTTCATAGCACAGCTAAATGCGTACGTTAGAAAGCATGATAAAAACTTCAAGCCTGTAGCATCTAAGGTCCACCTAGACTTGCATGCTGTTGAACGAAACAGAGGAGGTTTCTTGTCCATACTTCGTGAGGCGGGAGTTAAGAACCCAGAGGCCACGCTTGACTCAATACTGGACGGTCGAGGATACCCAGAGTACGCAATTAGACCGGAGCTTAGCAATCAACCAAGGTCGGGGCGTAGGGTGCTAGAGCCACTTTACGAGAAGCTAAAGGAAGGTGGCTACGTGGATACAGACGCACCGAGACACTTACTCCGCCTTGTTAACTCGTCAACTAGCTGGGCTGCATGGAATGAGACGCATGGCGGCGTTAAAAACGGTAAGTGGGATTCTAATGCAGAGTTCAATCGCATACAGAGCGAGGTGCATACGGGCAATCGTCAGGAGTTCGCTAAGTTGTATCAGGGCGTTACGGGGCGTTTAGGCATGAACATGTCGCCTATACTACGTAACCTTAACTCTGCTGCTTTAGCTTTTCAGTCGGCTACGGTGCTGTGGTTCACTGGCCTAGCGAGTGTGCCGGAGGTAGCGGCAACATACTCTCGTATGCGCGGCGATACTAAAGGAATGCTGGACGACGCCAAGAGCGTTTTAACAGGGGTAGGGCGAGAGAAAATGTTTAAGGTCGCTCGCGATTTTGACATTATCACCGATGACGCTATCGAGCACTCGCTACAAGAAATGTACAACATGAACGACTTAACTATGGGTCGTATCTCACAAGGTATCCAAGCCTTTGTGTTCAAGTACAACGGCCAAAACTATGTGACCAAAATGACACGTGCAATAGCGACTAAGGCGGCTGAACGCTACCTTGTTCGTGCCGTGGAAGATGGGGCTGATGGGGAGAAGCGCTTAAAAGAGCTAGGCGTAACTGCGGCAGACGTTAAAGCATTCGCATCGGACGCAGACTTAACAAGCCCAGCTGGTAAACGTTATCGTGATGCGGTTCACCAGTTCGTTAATGAGGCCGTGACTAACCCACGTTCTACGCAGCTACCGCTTGTGGCAAATGATCCGCGTTTCTTACTCGTGACTACCCTTAAAAAGTTCTTCTACGGGTTCTATGACAACGTACACAAGTCGTTGGCTAAAGGGTTTAAGGACAGAAGTTCAAGTGTCGATCCTTGGAAAGCAGTAGCTGTTACAGCGGCGGTTGCCCTCCCATTGGCACTAATTGCGGAGCTTATACGCGAGCAGATTAGATACCCGTTTGGCCGCCCTAAGTGGCAGGGTGAGCGTGACTTGGTGGATTGGGGCGGCAGTGTTCTCGCGGCTACTGGTCTACTCGGACCCGCAACGATGGCCGAATCTATCTACGCTGGTACAACCTATGGTAATCACCCTGTCGTGGCCGCTATGGGACCGACCGCTCAGTTTGCTGTTGATGTGGCGACACTTGAAATGCAGCCGAGCCGTGTTGTGCCGCTGGCTAACCAGATACCTTGGATGGCTAAGCCTATCAACGAGTCGGTCAAGAATTTAATTAAATAAAACAGTAATGCTGTTATAATGCCCCATAAGTAACACTAATATTTATGGGGCTTTTTCATGGCAGAACCAAGAACAAAAAACTTCAAGCCTTCGGAGCTACGCTGTAAATGTGACTTCTGCAAAGGTGAAGTGGAGAACGAATGTGATCCATATGCGCTGCGGATGCTTCAAAAAATTCGTGATGAGGTTGGTCCTCTTGCGTTAACGAGCGCCTACCGCTGTGCTAGACACCCCGAAGAGGCGGAAAAAGAACAACCAGGTCAACACTTCAAAGGTGTCGCTTTTGATATTTATGTGCCGTGGGGCGTAAAACGAATGCAGATTGTTGAGCTTGCGTTAAAGCTGGGCGCAAAGGGCTTCGGCTTTGCTAACTCGTTCCTGCATATCGACTGGCGTGTGTCGAGTGAACCTGTTAGTTGGACGTATCATTAATGAAAATTCTGTTTAATGCTTTCCTAGGCACTGCGCCTAAGTTCGACGATGAGCAATTGCCAGATGGCTACGCTACGTTGTCGAACAACACTAAGTCAGAGCGGGGAATCTTAGAACCGTGGGCACTCCCTACGTCATTGGGCAGCTTTGGTCGTAGTGATACTAAGTCTATGCACAAGTACCGTGACCAATGGTTTACATGGCCTGAGATTACGTACGCTGTTAATGCGCCACTCAAGAATGACGCTTACGACTACGCACTGTTTGCTTCGGCCAATAGTGAACCACGGGTCGTGTATAACCTAAATGCAGAGGAGGGCAGTGGTCCTTATCCTGCGGTTACGTACCCTTTGAATGTACCAGTTCCTGACAAAATCGACTCTGTTATCACTGGTGATGCTGAGCATTGGTACTACGAACCCCAAGAGGAGGGCGTAGACTCAACGGGTGACACTGATGGCGACGGCATCGTCGGCTTGAAGCCTTACCAAGACCCAGAGGACAGTGAGTATGACTACTCAGAAGTTGCATACTCTTACTGCTATGTTGACGCTTGGGGGCGTTTGAGCGCGTTGGCAGACCCTACGGATATAGTAAAAATCCGAGAATGGGAGTACGTAAATACAACGGCGGTTACGCTCACTTTCCCTACGCCGCCAGATAGTCTTTTGCTTACTGACCCATTGCGCGGAACAAACGCAAAAATTCGCATATTCAGAACGAACCTAGCGAGTTCAGGTACGGCTGTCTACCAGTTCGTTGCTGAAATTCCAGCGACACAGAACACTTATACAGACACAACGTACAGCGGTGACTTATTGGACTCGCCTATCAACGAAGATTGGGTGGGCGCGCCAGACTTGAACACGGAGCTTTACCCGAATGGACCAATGCAAAAGGTCGTTGTTATGGGTTCAGATATTCTTGTGGGGCACAATAAACGTATCTTGTGCTTCGCTGAGCCAGACGCTTTCTACGCGTGGCCTGTCAGGTATTACAAGGTATTCCAAGAGGACATTGTGACAATCGAGACTTCGGGTTCAAACCTTGTTGTGCTAACGACGGGTGTGCCTTATGTGGTGCAGGGTGTACACCCTGAGTCGATGGACGCGGCACGTCTTGCAGACCCCGTTCCTTGCTCAAGCCCACAAGGTTCGACTGAGGTCGCGGGCGCTGTCTACTTTACTAGTGAAACGGGGCTGCACCGTATTGAGGGCTACGCGATTGCTAACGTGAGTACAGGTTTTATAGACAATGACTCGTGGCGCAAGCTTGACCCAAGCACAATGATACTTGGTAACTACGACAACAAGGTTTTTGTTCGCTGCCCGACGGTTGATAAAACGCTCGTGTTTGACGCGTTAGACCCAAATGCGGGTATTAGAACGGTAGACCTAAGAGCTGAGTCCTTCGTTGAGCTAGAGGAGACAAATGACCTAGCCTACGTTGATAGTGATACCCGTGAGTTGATGCTTTTTGATTCGTCAGAAGATGGGTTCATGGAATTAGGCTGGGAGTCAAAAACATACCTGTTCAATGACCCTGTTTGCTTCAATATCGCGAAGGTACGAGCCAACACGTATCCCGTGAAAGTGCGTGTAGAGTATGACCATGCCACAACGGGTGATACCGTGGTCTATACGAAGCTTGTTGAAAGCCCATCGTTTTTCTATCTGCCGTTTAACAGTCGTGCCTTTAGATGGCGAACGGCTGTCGAACCAATAAGCCAAGCGGCTAAGTTAGAGGTTCGTGACATTCAGCTTGCGCAATCACCGGAGGAGCTTGTATGAGTCGAGCTTTACCGCCTGTTCCTAAAGACGTATCTCGCTCTGTTTCGCAGTTCCTTAACTCGTTACGTGAAACTGTCCAAATACAGGCGGGTATGGGGCGTGGTAACACGCTAGATCGAGCTGTAACGTTCAGAGATTTAAAGAAAGCGATAGGTACTGATGATTTATCGTCTGTCGCTACAAAATCCGCTACAGGTGTTGTTACGGCGTTTAATGACCCTATGCCGACGAAGCCAACTAACTTTGCGGCATTCGGTATGTTCAACATGGTAGGTCTTGAGTGGGATAGGCCAAAGGCCGATTGGTACGCGGCCACAGAGATTTATCGCGTTGATGTGACTGATGACCTAACGGCTACGCCAGTGTTCAGCGAGGCTGAATACGTTGGTACGTCGGCAACGGGTTTCTTCTCTGACTTGGTTGAGCCAGCTAGAACTTTTGTTTATTGGGCTAGGCACTTAAACCGTGATTACCAAGCGGGTGATATAAGCTCGCCAGAGGGTACACGCGCTAGTACGTCTGAAAGCCCAGAGCAAGTGCTGGTTAAGTTCAGCGAGGAAGTCGCGGGCAGCAACAACTTTAAGTGGCTGCGCAGTGACCTAAGCATAATGGACACCATAAACCGAACGCTCCAAGGCAGCGGTTTAGGTGACTCAGGGCTTGCTGATTTGATCAACGGAAGCGCTACGCTCAGCGATATGCTGGCCGAGCAAGCTATGAGCGAGGCATTGTCAAAGCACACGCAGACAGAGAGCATTCAGCAGCAATTCGCTAAAAACTATGCTCGCCTGTCGGGGGGCATACATGCGGCGGTCAACGCGGACGAAGCTTATGTGCTGCGTATCCAAGAGCTTGAATCCAAGTGGGAGAATGACCTTGGTAACATAGTTGACGCTAAAATAACCGAGTTCGATACGGTGCTTAGTAGTGCGGAAGGGGCTATCGCACAGGCTATTAGAAACTTCACTGTTGATTACGACGGCACAAACGTAAGCCTTCAGCAATTGGCTAGCACTACCGCATCACAAGGCGGAGTCTATGAAGCGCAATGGGGTGTAAAAACAAGTGTCGCTGGCCTCCAAGGTGGCGTGGGTTTCCTAAACGACGGCACTCAAACGAGCTTTGTTGTCGACGCGCAGACCTTCGCGGTAACGGGGGGCAATGAAAATGTGTTCCCGTTCATCATCAAAGACGGCAAAACGGTTATAGACAAAGCGTTTATCCAAGATGCAGAGATATACAACTTGCTGGCCGCTAACATCGTAGCGGAGCGCGTTAAAGTGGGTCTTTCATTCTCATCACCTAGCATTACTGGTGGTTCGATTGACGGTGCTACGTTGACAATTGGCGACAGGTTCTCAGTTAGCCAAGATGGGATCATGCGAACCCGTGACGGCTTCTTCGAGGGTAACGTAGCGGCAAAGAGTGGATACCTTGAAAATGTGCGGATTGATGAGTCCTGCACGATAGAGGGTACGTTATACGCGCAGAATATTGAGGGTGACATTGTTGACCGTACGGTGATCGTTGTTGACCGTGAGATTGAGGTTGGTCCTAGAGAGGTTTACATCCTGATCCAAGGAACAATCAGCCCTGGTCTTTTGGGTGCGACCGAAGAACGCGTACTAGTTGTTAGCGGCATAGCGCTAGACCACCAAGGCGGTGGTGGCTCTACGAGTAACTTTGACGTTTATCTACGGCTCGATGGGTCAGTTGTTCAGAAGTTCCATTCACACAATGTTGAGGAGGAGGGTTCTGTAACGGTTCAACTAGGTTGCCATATTCCTAAAGGCACTGCTGAACATACGTTTGCCGTGGAGCTTAGGCCAGATGTAAACGATAACATTCTAGTGCAGCAATCAGCGATTGTTGCAGACGTATTTAAGACGGGCAGCACGTTTAAGAACGTGTCCGGCCTTCACTACTAGAGGTAAAATTTTATGAGTAAATGGTACAGAACGGGTGTTGTTAACCTAACTAAAGATAGCGATATTATTGAGGGCATCGGCACGTATTGGGCATCGGCAGCGAACAAGCCTGCGGAGGGCGATATGTTCGTCCTAGATACACGCGTTTACGAGGTACTTGAGGTCATTGATGATTCGACAATTCGCATCGATAAACCATACAACTTAACTACAAAAAACAATGTGTTATATGGTATTATGCGCAGCGTGTCAGCAACCACAAACACACGACTTGCAGCGCAGGTCAGTGATACATTAGAGAAGCTAGGTAATCGCGTTACTGTCTCAACCACAGCCCCAAGCGCGGGGCAGGGTAAAGACGGTGACATTTGGATTGTCGCAGCCCCCTAATGGAAAACCGCAATGTCGGCTATAAAAATAAACGGGACTTGGCAACGAGTCTCGTCAATAAAGATAAAACAAAACGGGGTGTGGAACGACCACACCGCGTTGTATGCGAGGTTAGACGGTGCTTGGCACCTGATAGACCTAGCTGCCGAGGCTCAAGGCCCAGCTTACCATATTTGGAAGGCATACGCTGATGATGCGTTCGGCAATGGTATTAGTCTTTCCCCAGAAGGCAAAGAATACATAGGCTTCGCTGTAGGCCAACGAGTTGAAGAACCCGACCTATCAGACCCGTCGCTTTACGATTGGTCTCTAATCAAAGGTGCAGACGGTAAAGACGTAGACCCCGAAGTCTTAGCAGAAATACTAGAGAAACAGGACGGGTACAATAGTTCGTTATATGATGTTAATGATGGCCTGTATTCAGTCGAGCAAGCTTTGGCGGACGCTGATTCTCGCTTAAAAGCTGCTGATGTGGCGCTCAGCCAAGCCCTCCAAAGCGCACAAGTAGACTTCTCAAGCTCAGTGGATTCGTTAAATGAGTCTATTAGCGAGGTCGAGAATGACCTGCTAAATCTAGTTAGCCTAAGTGGTGAGCAAGGTTCGTCTATCACGCAGCTTAAAAATACTACTGATGAACAAGCGCAAAAAATCGCTGTGCTTGAAACTAACGATGGCAGCACTCGCTCACGTGTAGCTTCGTTAGAGTCAACGTCGGAAGAACAGGCTACACGCTTGTCTAGTCTTGGCGTTTGGGATGGTGAGGCGTTCGCCACTATCAAAACGCTGGAAGAAACTGATTCAGAGAATGCTAGCTTGATCCGAACGCTTGAAGCACGAGGCGAAGAAGCGGATTCAAAGATAGCAACGCTTGAGTATACGTCGTCAAGCCATGCTTCAAGGTTATCTATAGTAGAAACGAGGTCTACCAGCACCCAGAACCGTACTTCGGCGCTTGAGGAGACAACGGAAACGCACGCTACTCGACTTACGAACGTTGAAACGAAAGCAGACGATACTGAGTCTAAGGTCTCTACGTTAGAGCAAACAAGCGAAGGTCATGCAACGCGCTTAACGAACGTCGAAACCAAAGCCGCGTCAGCGGTAACTAAGGCCAATAACTCGCAAGACTCAGCCGATACGGCTAACTCTAAGGTGATAGCGGTAACAAACCGTGTTTCATCGCTGGAAAGCACAAGTTCAAGCCATGCTTATAGGTTATCAACGGTTGAAACTAAGGCGGATAGCAATGCCAGTAAGGTAAGCACGTTAGAGAGCGCTACATCTACAAATGCGAGTCGTATTGAAACTGTTAATACTACACAGAGTAATGCTATTGCTTCAGCACTCGATACGGCCAAAGCATACACTGATAATGAAACAGGTCAGCTAAAAGCTGAACGTGTAATCAAAGCAGACGCCAACGGTAAAGTATCAGGTGTGCACCTGCTAGCTAATGGCAGTGGCGCAGAGGCGGGAGGCAAGCTGTACTTCCAAGCCGATGAAATTGCGATTGTACCGCCAAACTGGAATGGTAGCTCAGAGCTGGACAAGTCTAAGTTCCCTTTCTACTTCTCGGAAGATAGAAACTATATGTACTTGGACGAAGCGACTATCCAACGCTTGTCGGCTGAAACGATTGACAGTGGTAGCTTAGCAGTTGATGGCTTAACGCTTCTATCGGATAACCTGTCATTACCAGCGGGTTCGGTTCGCGAACACATGCTCGACCCAGCGTTCAAAGACGGTATTGTTCGTATCAACCCCGATGCTGAAATCTTGGGTGGTACTAAGTCGGTGTCGTCAACTGGCATAGGCCAAGGCAAGAAAATTACCGTTCCTGCGTTGAAGTCCGGTGGTAGCGCGCAGAAGATGACTATTAGCGTAGTGGGGCCGAATGAAGTAAACCGCAAAGACGTGCAGTTCGACCTAGAAATGAAGATAAATGGCGCGCCGCATAATTTCAGCAGCGGGCAATCAAAAATCCGTTTAAGTTCGACGATTAAATACTCAACAGAGGACGGCGGTGTACGCCTATACCGTTCGTCGTTCAACTTCGAAGATACAGTAACCCTCCCAGCACCAACAAAGGGTAACACGTACGAGTATGAGTTCGTTATCACCAACATGTCGTTCAGTCCTGCGAATACGAGTACGTATAACTTTGCGGATAAACTAAAGTTCTCAATCTCTGTTTCAGAGCCTACGGTGTCTAGTGGTGGTTTCATTACGGACGTTCGCTGGTCAGAGGTTAAGGAGCAGCCTAGTTTTGTAGGGCTAGACATGCAGGGACACCCGACAGTCCCGCGGTTTACCTTAACAAACAACCCTGGTACTGACCCAAAATGGCTCCGTGCGATTGCTGAGGTTGGGGGTTTCCTTCCTTACAAAAATGGCACTAGTAGCTTAGGGACAATTTCATGGAGGTTCAAAGAGGTTCACGGTGTAACTCTTTACGAGAATGGCACTGCGCTATCGTCAAAGTATCTAGGTAAAACCGCTACAGCAACGAATGCAAGTAAACTAGGTGGCCGTGGTTACTCTGAAGGAACAGGCGCAAACTCTATCGCCAGCCGTAACTCAAATGGTGATATTTATGCACGATTGTTTAGGTCTACCTACAGTAACCAGTCAGATATTAGCGGTGCCATAGCGTTTAGAAGAAGCACAAGCGACAATTATATCCGTTTCTGTTCTGATATGGGCGCTGTGCGTAACTTCGTTGGTGTTTACTCCAAGAATGAAGTCTACACAAGGACTGAGAGTAATAGCCGTTTTATGCCGAGCTCAGGCGATGCTTTTACTTCAGGTAATGTGGTGGGGAGCCTGAACGGTAAGACCTCACTAGCCACTAATGATGGTTACGGTAATTCGAACGTAACTTTCAATCATACTAGAGGTGTTCCTGTACAGAATGGTAACTCTGCTCGTATTGAGGTGAACACGGACAGCCCGAGTAATCCTAGTTTTAACTTTGAGCTAGGCGCGGGGGTGACAGCAGGTCAGGCGGTGCAGTTGACGACGACCCTAAACATAAACCTTACTGATGTTCGATACAAAGGTAACGTCCTGTGGCATGCGGGCAATATAGGTCTAGCATCAAACTCTTGGGGCGGTGTTACTTCAAAGAACGTTCATGGATACATAGATATTGGCCCCGCAAATACCAGCTACGCGCACATCTTCACTGACCGCCCAGCCTTCTACTTCAATAAAGATTTGGAGGTGAACGGCAAACGTGTGTGGCACAACGGTAACACTGGAGATATCCCTAAGAAATCTGTTAAGAACACCTTCACGACAGATCAAGTTATAACAGGTACAGGCACAATAGGTGCTAACTACAGTAACGCTAGTAACGGTTGGCTGTTCATAGGTACTGGCTCTAGCGGATTAGGTTTAGACAATAACGAGATAGCTTGTACGCAGGAGCTGGTTATGTCTGCTCCTTCTATTAGGACTGGGGCAGCCATTGATGCAGAGTCAACGTTGAAGGTTCATGATGTTGCCACGTTCCAAGCCGCAACCGTTCATCACGGCACGATATACGCTAGGGGAATCACTAGGTTTGCTGCCCCTAACGATGCGAAGCAACGTGTGGACGTTCGTGATGAAGATGATCAGGGGCGCGCTCATTGGTATGGCGAGAGTTCAAGTGGTGGGACAAGGGCTTTCAAACATGCTTGGTATGATGGTTCTGCTTATGTGAACGTAGACGTTAGCGGACAGACTGTTAAGTTTTCAGGCTCTGTAAAAGCGGAGGGGGCATTATATGCTGATGGTACTGCGTTAGGGACTAATCAAGTGGTTGCAGTGTTTAGCCACCCAACACAGAACACGAACGTAGCCATCGTAGGTAAGAACTCAGCCAACGGCGGGTTCCGACTTGAATCTCACGCTGACTCAGCCGAGATGCGTGTGCAGACAAGTACAACGAGTGGCGGGTACTCAATATCCAATGGCGACAGAGGTACTATCGCTGCGTTTAGACGTAACGGCGACGTAGTTATCAACGGGGCCACCCATGTGCAAGGAGGTCTAAAACAGGACGGTCATATCATTCTTAATGGCTCTGATACTTGGCTACGGACTAAGGGCGACCAAGGTATCTACTTCAGTTCATATGGCGGTGGCTGGCGTATGACGGACACCACTTGGATCCGCGCGTATGGTAATAAAATGCTCTACATCACCAATGGTAGTACGTCTTCTATTCGTACCACAGGTGGGGTCCATGCTAACCAAGGTTTCCGTAGGGATAATACGGGGAGCAGCTGGATAAGCCAGCGTGATAGCACCTCGGTTGCTGTCTACAACGGGAGTAATGTTGGTAATAACTCATACGCTGCGATGATAAGGCAACGCCACTCTAGTTACACATGGACAGTTGGCGGTCTAGGTAATCAGTATTTTGGCATGTTTGCGTATACTAATAGTAGGACAGTCAACGGCACTGACGGCTATTTCCGCATGGACTATAGGGGTAACTGCACTGCAAGCGGCCAAATGTATGCCCCTGACTTCATAGCGACTTCTGATAGACGTGTTAAGGATAATATTAAGGTTATCCCCGATGCCTTGGATAAAGTCTGTAAGCTAACGGGCAACACTTACACGCGTAATGATTTGGACAACAAGGAATCGGCGGGTGTTATCGCGCAAGAAGTACAGGAAGTGCTACCAGAGGCAGTAACAGAGGCAGAGGGCAGATTACAGGTCGCGCACAATGGTGTTATCGGCCTGCTAGTCGAAGCTGTCAAAGAGCTAAAAGAGATCGTCAACACGCAAGCGGAAAGTATCCGTAAACTACAGGAGGTGCAATGTCAGACACCATCGAGATAGAGATTGATAGGGGGCGTCTCAACGATGTTCCTTATGAAATTAACGTTCAGCGTGACACCCTTGTCAGGTTCGCCAACATTAGCGCCTTAACGGCGTTACATGTGCGGGGATTCTCTAGCAGCTACTGGACTAGCACGTCTACTGCGGTAGTTGAGAACGGTGCACCAAAAGCATACCGTATCAAGAGTTCAGCGCCTTACAGCACGGACCAATTAGAGGTGTACGACCCCAGCAACGGCTCCACTCGAAGTTTTGTTATTAGGGTTGTTTCCTCTATAACCAACCCGAATCCGTTTTACTTGTCACCGAGTAGTATTGATACATCTTACTCAGGCCTCAATGCTAATGAATTTGTGATTAGCCAAACGTACAGACTATCGACACGTGAGAGAACAGTTGTCCACCTTCGCAGCGATAACCCCGAAGTTCGTTTCAGGCTTATAGATGGTGATTTTGAGGGGAATTGGGTTACTGACTTATTCATGAATTCAGTCTATCGCCGAGATTTCCAAATAGCATACAGAGCTCCTACGGAAGCTCTGGCGAGCAAGACAGTAACGGTTCGCATAGGCAGTCGTGTGTACAGTGTTAGCCTTAGCACGAGTAGCGAGCTTGTTCCATCAAGCCATCACGTTATTAGTATGGGCCGCACGTCGGGCAACATATCGCTGCTTAATATTAAAAACTTCTTCGGGGGCGGCAGCAATCTTAGGGACTATTTCAGGAAGGGGCGTAATGTCCCTGATATGGCGGCTAATTCTGGCATACCTACATCGGGAACCTTGAGAATCACAGACTTTAGGGGCTCGGCTACAGCGTTTTTTATTGCTTTCCACCCATCCGATAAACCTTTCCGTCAGCTGAGCACTTCTTATGGCACAAGAAGTGTGGGCGTAGGCTGGAACATATGGAGCGGTGAAGTTGACGATTGGGACTTAGGGTATAGTAAGTTCATCAAAGACAACGCGGAGTTTCGGTACACACTGAGCTATCAGTTCGGCAGTGGCTATGGAACGACTAACCCCGCTGTAAAACCCAAGTTATCGTCAAATACTGGCAGCCCAGGCACTTGGTCATCATCGAATAAGTCGGTGAGTGTCACGGTTACAGCGCAAAAACGTGAAGAATTTAGGGTGACTTGCACAGTGAGAATGTACGCTAGGCACAAGGACTACCCAGATAAGACACTAAGCACTACGGCCAGTGTTACGGTACGCGCAGTAGGCACGTAGCTATATTTTATTTTAACAGTAATACTACTTTTTTAATGAGTAGTAGCGCGTTATAATCGGGACTCACTAATAATAAGAGGCTTAAAAATGTTTACAGCAGCATTTACAGACCCACAGGGTACTGAGTTCGAGGCAGCCGTGTTTCAGGTTCTTCGCTCAGATTTTACGGCAAATACAAGCGAAGCTTATGTATATGACATTCGTGAGGGCAGTGGTGAGATTGAGTCAGAAACGGCCAGCTTCTCGCTTAACTACCGCATTGGCTACTGGCCGTCGCAGACAGCAAAGGACAATGGCGCAGCACCTTATATCCTTATCGATACCGAAACGTACAACGCAGATTTTGCCAGCTACGCGTTACCCGCAGAGCAGTACAGCGGACTTAGCGCAGAAGAGGCGGCAGAGCTTCATTGTAAGACTGAAGTAATCGGGGTCGAATAATGGGTGAGGACAAGGTAAACGAACTACAGGCTCAGGTCATTCGCCTAAAAGCCCGTGTACTCGATGCCCAAGATGAAAGTAAGGGGCTTAGCGAAGTATTAGGCCAGATTGCGCAGCGTGTTGGCTTCAAAGGCCAAAGCCTAGCTGAACTCGTAGAAGCTGTGCCAGTAGTAGATAAAAAGGAAGAAGCTGATGCTTAGAAAACTACTTTCGTTCTTAGCTACTAAGCTTTTTACGACAAAGTTTTTTATAAAGTTTGTACTTTTTGTCTCAGGTAAACTCGTCAAGAGCACAAAGCCAAAGTGGGATGATGAGTTGCATGCGATGATCAAAGAGGCGTTAGAGGGCTAGTAGCCCATAACCGAAAAACCCCGCCTAGTAGCATTCTAGGCGGGGCTTTTTTATGTCAAAAACGTAGACACACAGATCCCCGTACTTTAATCTAAATAGCGGGGGGTAATCACTGTCAGGAGTATAGACATATGAGTGATTTAGAATTACCCAAGGGTATTACAATACACAGAGACAAGCTGCGTATTGCATTTCGCCCACCGAATGAAAAGAATCAGTGGAAACGATCATTAGGAATACCACCGACTAAAGCAAATATCAAGGCCGCAGAGCAAATGTTGAATGCTATAAGGCGGGATATTAGCTTAGGCCAGTTTGATTTAGCGCAGTATTTCCCAAACGATCCAAGTTTGAAAAAAGACGAGCGAACGCTGGGTGCTGTTATCCAAGAGCACTTCATCAAAGCTAAAAAAGGTAGGGTTAAAGGCTCAACCCATAATACCTATACAATACGCGCGGAATGGGTCATAGAGAATTACGGCCATATAGACGCGGCGAACGTTACACCAAAACAGGCTATGGAACTTAGGGAGGGTATTATTAGTAAGTCGCCCTCACCAGAGTTGGCATCTTTTAGACTTTGGCTTATACGTTTTGCTGTGACTCGCGCCGTTAGAGCACTTGTTCTTGAGGAGGACAGATTTGGTCCTATGCTAGATTCCGTGGAGTCGAAGTCAAAAGCGCTAACACTCGAAGGTCTACATAAAGGTATAGAGTCCAATGAGGTGTTCACGATTGACGAAGCAGAGCGAATTGTAAAAGCTTGTACCAGTGAGAGCCGTAAACGTTTAGTTACATTTCTTTTCTGGTCTGGTTTAAGACCAGGGGAGGCAGCAGCATTAAGGAGAGAGGACGTATGTCTACCCTATATAATTGTGAAACGCACTTTAACCCAGTACGGAGAAGAACAATCGCCGAAGAGTGGCCGAGCGAGAAAGATATACCTTCCGTCCTCCGCGAGATTGGCCTTAGAACAAGAATTGCTGACTCACGATTCAGACAGGGCTTGGGTAACGAGCATGGGGAAACCTTACACGTCGTCAAGGCTGTTCACGACCAAACATTGGAAGGGAATACTTAACAAGGCAGGCTTAGCCTACCTAGCGCCTTACACTACTCGACATAGTTTCGCCAGTTGGATGCTAAAAGCTGGTGAACCGGAGTCGACAGTTGCAGCCCATTTAGGGCATACTGATACCGCAATGATTCGTAAGGTGTATGGGAAATTCATTCCAGATGCTAAACCGGTTTGGACCCTTGATGACCCCACAAAAATTGAAATCGTTAAAAATTCAATGATTTCAGTTATCTAGCGAATCTTCTCCTAAAAAGATATGTTTTAAGCACACATACTTGAATCCAAAGGCGCTGTTTAAGGCGCCTTTTTTTATGCCTGTGTCTTTTATAAAACCCATAATAATACCAATCCGTAATACTGAATCATTTTGTGCGGCTAAACATGTCGCTACCTGCGTTAAAATTCTCAATTAGAATAATTAAATAGCCAACTTTTTTACCTAGCTACAAACACGTTTTCCAGCCTCAAAATAGCTCACTTAATTAAGCGGATTGGTATAAAGTTGATTAAAAAATGACGTGTTTTTTATGGATTAACTTGCATTTATGGAGTACCTTTGTTTTTATAATAGAAACATAATCTAGGATGGATATATCGATGAAAAAACTTTTACTAGCACTTTCTCTCGCTTCAACCTTTACTCACCTATCAGTATCAGCAGATGATTTTGTAGCTGCTGAAATTATTAATAAAAATTACGACCAACTTACTAATACCTCGCCGCGTGCATCAAGGTTAGAAGGGATTAATTTAAGTAGCTACGTGGTTGATGAAAACGGCCAGGTGAGTGATATCGAAATTGTGGCTTCGCTTGGTCAAAAAAAATATCAACGAGAAGTTCTCGATTATGTTTCTAAGCTTAATTATAAAAGTGCACAGATAAATGGCAGTGCCGTGCCTACGGCGAAAACTATTACGGTAAGCTCGCAAAATGTACATGCTAGTTTTTCTAACAATCAGGCATCCCCGGCGTTTTTTGACGATTATGAGAAAGCCAGCCAGCTTATTGATGATAAAAAGTACGATGAAGCTAAAACGCATATAACTGAGCTTGAAAACGAACACACTAAAAACACAGTCGAAATAGTTTTACTGGCTTGGCTTAAAAGCCAACATAGCTACTTTGTGCAAGATTGGAAAAGCTTTGATAAGTCTATTTATGAAGCCTTTTTGTTTAGAGATAACTTACCGGATCAAATAAAAAAGCGTGTTATTAAAAATGCCTTACAGTGGTTTATTTCAAAACAAGACTACGTACGTGCTTACGATGCAATTGATGCATTAGGCGATATTGAATCAATAACGTTTAGCGAGGAAAATAGAGCGCAATTACTTGCACAAGTGAATGACATTTATAAAAACTCTGGCGCTATAAATCAGCAAATAACGCTTGAGTCTGAAAAAGCGGTTTTACCTTTACTTTCTAAAGGTACGGTTGAACTTAGCGCGAGTAAACCGTTATCTAAAGTACAACTTCGCTGTGAAAACAAAGTCGTTAATTATAATACCAACGAGATTGATAAAATATTAATTTCAAAAAATGATATTCGTTGTGGGCTATTAATTAAAAGTGCACAGGCGCAAACGGTTACTTTAAAACAAACTGGTGAAAGCTTTTTATAAAGTATTTTATTGGTAATAAACACTTAAATAAAAACCCCACAATATTATTGTGGGGTTTTTGTTATATATATTTGGCAATTAGAGTGTGCTTATTATTGCGCTTCCAGCCTAAATAGCGTTTTGCAAGCAAAGTGGTTAAGCCTATAACCACAGCTATAAATAACAAAGTTGCGCCATAACTCATACCGTACCCCGGTGGAAGGCCTACTAATGTGTCACCGTATGTCATATCGCTAAAACTAAGTCCTAAAACAGGGATAAGCAACCAAGCGACAGCGTGCAATAAATACAAATGTGCAAGGTATGAGAACATACTGGTTTTACCAAGCACTTGTAAAAAGTTACGAGAAAAGTCGGCTTTAACATGGCTTAAAAGTTTAAGCGCAATTAGCCCAAGGCCTACGGTTAGCAACATAAATTGTAATGACAGTGGGTATTTAGTCGGGTTTAAAAACGACATAACAGTATTAATAGTATTGGTATGAATAGTAAATACTGAAGTGTCGCCGTATAAATTAAAACCGCGCAGCACAGTGTATAAAGCAAGGCAGCTTGCACCTAATATAGCTGCATAATTCATCACCTGAGCTTTGTACTGGTGTTTTTTATAATATACTCCCGCGCAGTAAGCTAAAGCCATTAAACCTACAATGGGCGCAACTGGGTAAGTTGTTCTCATTTTTATGCCCAAAGGTAGTTCAAGTACATTTTTTTGATGTGCAATAGACCAAAGTGTATGTGCGAACGTATTTGGCTCAAAGCTTACGCCATCAAATAGATTATGGCCAAACACCAACAATAAAGCACTTATTAGCACTGCATAAGTGCCTAATAAACGTAATAAGCCTAATATGACAAATCCCCAGCCTATTGCCCAAATGACCTGTGCGTACAACATTGGAAAAGCGGGGTTAAAGCTCCATGACCACGAAACAATGGTAAATTCAAAAATGATTAGCACCAATCCACGGACAATTAAATTGTAAGAAAATGCCTTAGTTGAAGCGTATTTATGCTCAGTAACAGCTGCTGAAAGGCCTGCTAAAAAAACAAATAAAGGGGCGCAAAAGTGCGAAATAAAGCGGGTGAAAAAAGTAACAGGGCTGGTACCCGGAACCGTCATAGGATCGGTTACTGAGTAATTAAGACAATAATACATACCATGGTCAATCACCATAAATATAATGATAATGCCACGCAATAAATCAATATGATGTAACCGAGGGGCTGTAGAGTGAGACGACATCATTAAGCTCAAATACGTTGTATAAATTTGCCGATATTATATGTTATATAGTATCGTCATGCGAGCTTGAGCGCTTTTAAGCGCCTTGATTTATTACATTAATTTAGGTTGCAGTAGTTACTCACAATTTATCTTCTTTTTAGTAATTTCATAATGGTACACCTTAGCATTACTTAAACTTTTTAATGTACCTCAGTGTTATAAAATTAATGATAGCTAATAAAATAGCAATTTCGTAACGGCTGTAGGCAACCGCTATACCAATTAAACCCATATTCCATATGCTTGCTGCTGTTGCGGTACCCGATGTAGATTTATTATTTTTTAAAATTGCACCACCGCCAATAAAGCCTATGCCGGTAATAATCCCTTGTAGCATTTTAGATTGCGCTTCTGCACCTTCTAGCACTGACATAGCAATTACCGCATAGCCGCATGAGGCAACTGCCACAAGTGGAAAAGTCCTTAACCCTGCGCCATGGTGGCTTCGCTCCCTGTCGTAAGCCATAGGCAGTGCGAGTATGTAGGCAATGCCAAGGTGTACTAAATTATCGATGATTTCGTTCCACTGTAAATCAATTTCCATAATGTTCTCTATTAGTTAAGGGTGTAAACTAATAGCAACCTACAGGCCAGCTTATTTTATTGCTTAAAATCAATGTGTTAAATTTAAATGTGAGAGGCGTTAATTGATTAATTGGTAACATTTACATAGTTAATTTACGCTTTTACAGATAAACCCTGCCTATGCGTTTAATTAATTATGCAAAGTGCGTATTATTTTATTATTAAACATTAATAAACAGTATTTCACTTGCCTTTACATACAACCAAGCTTGAAAAAACAGCGTTATTACTTTGCCTTACTCTTTGTGCTATTGCATTTTTGGCGCCTCAATTACTCACCAATCATTTGCAACCGCTTATAAATAACGCTTTAAGTTTTTTAGGGGCGCCGTTTTTTTTATTAGTAAATTTTTTATTAGTTGCAGTTATCGTTATTGCCATAAGCCCGCTTGGTAGGCGAAAAGTAGGCGGTGACAATGCCCATATTGAATTTGGCTTATTTGGTTGGCTTTCTATGCTTTTTGCCGCAGGGATGGGATCGGGTTTAATTTTTTGGGGAGTTGCAGAGCCTGCGTTGAATGTAGTTAACTCTCCTTTAAAACATACACTTTACCCTGACAAAGTAAGTAGTGCTTTTGCGCTGACGTTGGTTAACTGGGGGGCGCATGCGTGGGCTCTTTATGCTGTATTTGGGCTTGTGTTAGGTGGCTTAACAAAAAACAGTCATTGCAGTGGTGATATTAGCGCACCGGTAATCAGTGCGTTAAAAGGCGCTATAAATATAAAATACCAAAACAGGCTTACCTTTATTGTTAAATTAGTGGCCGTGCTTGCCATTTTTTTTGGTGTGGTTGGGACAATTGCAAACTCTACGTTATTGCTACGCAAGGGAATTGAAATAAACTTAGGGGTAGAGTCCGCGCTTGTATCTGGTTTTATCATAATCAGCTTAATTGTATTGCTGTATACAATATCAGCCAAGCTTGGGCTTAAAAAAGGTATTCAAACGCTGAGTAAGTTTAATGTTTGGTTAGCTTTTTTACTTTTATTGTGGTTGCTTTTGTTAATGCCCATACAGCCTATAATGGCTATTGCCATTGAAGGCACAAGGGATTACCTACGGCTTATTTTTACAGGGGCATGGCAATTACAAAGCCAACTTAATAACCCCGGGTGGGCAAATGGCTGGACCTACAATTATTATTTTTGGTGGTTAGCGTGGGGACCTTTTGTTGGCGTGTTTTTAGCTAAAATTAGCCAAGGCCGGCCAGTGTGGCAATATATATTGGGCGTAGTTTTGCTACCTACGCTTGTGACTATTGTGTGGTTTAGTGTGTTTTCAGGCTCGGCTATCGCATGGGATAAAACCTACCATGCCGGTATTTTAGATGCCATTAAAGCCGACTATACTCAAGGGCTATTTATATTTTTTCAGCAGTTAGGCTGGCAAGGCGCCGTACTTATTTGGTCAAGCTTGTTACTGTTACTTATTTTTGTGGTTACCTCAGCCGATTCGGCCATATTAGTAATACGTGATTTAACAAATAGCAAAAAGGCAAAAGCATGGAGTATTTATGGTTGGTCACTCGCGCTTGGGCTTTGTGCCTTTATATTACTGGTACAAAATAATGAGCCACTAAACAGAACCATTGCTATTATTGGCGCTTTACCGTTTTTAGTTATTTTTATTTTGCAGCTGGTGGGCTTTATAAAAGAGTGTATAAGTGAATTTAAGTATTAGGGCTTAAACCCATTTTATTAATAAAAGGATGACGCACTGTATTAAATTGTACGCTTAGGGCGTTCAAAATTAAGTATATAGAACAGGTATACATATTTTTACAATACTATTTTTAAAGATGTTTATAATTTAGGTAATATTTTTGATAAGGATGAGTCATGAGAGCGCTAACTTTATGTTTATGTGTTATTTACCTAAGTGGCTGCACAGTCGCTGGTGTTATAATTGATGGGCAGGCACAGTCAAATGCACGCGCCAATAAATATAGTAATAGCCCTGCTCGTTCAGATCTTTATAAAAATCCACTCGAACCTCTACCGAAAGACAAAAATGGGTTTAGTTTTACAGATATAGGGTTAAAAATAGATTCATTGCTGATCAATTTAGTAAAAGGTGAGGGCAATACGGTACAAGTGTGTAGGCAAGTGAGTAAAGTATTGAAAGAGTGTGTAGAAGTAGATAAATCTGATCTACACACTAATGAGATTACGCAGTTAAAAACTGACTATGAAATGATAAGTGTTGGTCAATAAAGCTGCTTATAAAAAAGTAACTATGATCGTAGCCAGCTTGCATTTCAATGCTAAGCGGGTAACCTTTATTTTTAGCAACAGCCGCTAAATTTTGTGGCTTAAGTTGCTCCTCTAAAAACCCATCGGCTTCGCCCTGCGTAACAAGCATAGGGAGAAAATCAGCCTGCTGCGCTTTTTTCATCAATTCGCACGAATCGTATTGAGCCCAGAGCTCTTTGTCAGTGCCTAAGTAACCCGTAAATGCTTTCACGCCCCATGGGCAGTCAATTGGATTAACAATAGGGCTAAAGGCCGAAGCGCTAACAAACGCTTTAGGGTTTTTAAGTGCCACCATTAAAGCGCCGTGCCCGCCCATAGAGTGACCACTAATTGCTTTAGTACTGGTTACTGGGAAGTGTTGCTCAATAAGCATAGGTAGTTCATCAACTACATAGTCATACATATTAAAATGTGTATTGAACGGTGCTTGTGTTGCGTTTACGTAAAAGCCTGCGCCTTGGCCAAAGTCGTAGTTATCGTCATCAGGGACATTATCACCACGTGGGCTTGTATCAGGCGCTACAATTGCAATACCCAGCTCAGCCGCTTTTTTAAATGCGCCGGCTTTTTGCATAAAGTTTTCGTCTGTACAGGTTAAACCCGATAGCCAATAAAGTACCGGCACTTTATTTGTTTCGCTTGCGCCTGGGGGTAAAAATACCGCAAAACGCATTGTGCAATGGGTACTTGTTGCAGTGTGGGTATATTGTTTGTGCCAACCACCTGCTACTTTTGTACTTGAGATATTTTCTAACATAAAAATCCTTAAAAGCCGCAAACAATTAAGTATTACGGCTTTTTAATACATAGGTTACCAATAGCGTATTAGTAGTGAATTACTGTACGAATACTTTTACCTTCGTGCATTAAATCAAACGCATCGTTAATTTCTTCAAGGCTCATGGTATGCGTAATAAAGTCGTTAAGAGCAAATTCGCCTGCCATGTAACGCTCAACTATTTCAGGTAACTGTGAACGGCCTTTAACGCCACCAAATGCGCTACCACGCCATACACGACCTGTTACTAGTTGGAAAGGACGGGTTGAAATTTCTTGGCCAGCACCGGCTACACCAATAATTACCGACTCTCCCCAACCTTTATGACAACACTCAAGTGCTGAGCGCATTACATCAACGTTACCAATACACTCAAACGAGTAATCAACACCGCCATCGGTCATATCAACAATCACTTCTTGAATTGGCTTGTCGAAATCTTTAGGGTTTACTAAATCTGTTGCGCCAAGTTTTGTTGCAAGGTCAAATTTGCTGGTATTAATATCAACACCAATAATGCGACCCGCACCTGCCATTTTTGCACCAATAATGGCCGATAAACCAATGCCACCTAAGCCAAAAATAGCCACGGTATCGCCAGGTTTTACGTTTGCAGTGTTTGTTACCGCGCCCATACCTGTGGTTACGCCACAGCCTAATAAACAAATTTCTTCAAGCGACGCTTCTTTGTTTACTTTTGCGAGTGAAATTTCTGGAAGTACTGTGTACTCAGAAAAAGTAGACGTCCCCATGTAGTGATAAATTGGTTGGCCGTCTTTAAAAAAGCGTGTAGTGCCATCTGGCATTAGGCCTTTACCTTGTGTTTCGCGCACTGCTGAACACAGGTTAGTTTTGCCTGAAGTACACATTTTACATACGCCACATTCAGCGGTGTAAAGTGGAATAACGTGATCGCCTACTTCAACACTGGTTACGCCTTCGCCCACTGCATACACAACACCTGCACCTTCGTGGCCTAAAATTGCTGGGAAAATACCTTCAGGATCTTCACCTGATAAAGTAAATGCATCAGTGTGACAAACACCAGTAGCAGTAATTTTTACCATTACTTCGCCTTTTTTAGGCATCATTACATCAACTTCTTCAACGCTTAACGGTTGGTTTGGACCCCACGCAATAGCTGCTTTTGATTTTATAAATTCAGACATGTGTTTATCCTTTGTAGTGGTTTTAAATAACAATTGTAGACCCAATTTGTTTGGGTGATGACGCTATTGTATTTGTTTCTCAAATAATGATAATCTCCGATTTATTAAAACACTTTTACAGTATGGTAATAATGGCGCGTTGGGATGGCATAGACGAATTTATAGCAGTGGGTGAAGAGGGTAGTTTTACAGCAGCGGCTAATGTACTGGGGTTGTCAGTTGCTCATATAAGTCGCCATGTAACGGCGCTGGAGCAGCGTTTAAACACCCAGTTACTCACCCGTACCACCCGCAAAGTTGTATTAACTAAAGAAGGTGAAGCCTTTTTACATCAAACTAAGCAATTACAACATGCTATGGACGATGCCACGCAAAGCTTAGCAACGCAGCAAACAACGCCTAAAGGTAAAATTAAATTAACAGCACCAGTTATGTATGGTGAAACTTTTATTATGCCCATTGTGCACAATTTTATGCACGCTCATCCTGAGGTCGAAGTAATTGCTACGCTTTCTAACGAGCAAGAAAATTTACTCGAAGGCGGGTTTGATTTAGCCATTCGGTTAGGGCATTTAAAAGATTCAAGCCACAGAGCACGGCGTTTAAGTGCTAGGCGCTTTATAATGTGTGCCTCCCCAGATTATTTATCCCGAGTAGGTGAGCCTCATACCCTAGGCGAGCTAAACCAACATCAATGTTTAATTGGTAATAGCAGTTACTGGCGAGTAAACGAAAACGGCCGCGATAAACACATTAAAATTGCAGGACGCTTGCGCTGTAATAGTGGTTGGGCATTGGTTGATGGTGCAAAAAAAGGCTTAGGAATAGTGCAGCTGCCAAATTATTACATTGAAAATGAGCTAAGAACGGGCGAGCTTGTGCCAGTATTAACTTCTTATCAGCCGGATCAAGAAGGCGTGTGGGGAATTTACCCACCGCGTCAGTTTGTTGCCACTAATGTAAGAGTATTACTCGATTATTTAGTGGCTGGGCTTGAATAAAGCGCGCTTAAAATATAGCCAAGTATAAGATTTATAAATTATTTCTTACATTTATGGTCATATTCAATTCATCTTAGTTCGTGCTACTATAGCCGCACACTTTTAGCATAAATGTTTTAAATAATATGTTTCAACCGGTTAGCTTATTTATAGGGCTCAGATATAGCCGCTCCTCCAAAGGAAATGCGTTTATATCGTTTATCTCGTTTTTTTCTATTGCCGGAATAGCCATAGGGCTAATGGCCTTGTTCACTGTAAGCAGTGTAATGAATGGCTTTGAAAACAGTTTAAAAACAAATATGTTAGGGCTCATTCCTCACGTAGAAGTACAAGCCAATAAACACACCAGCGAACAAATGACAGCGTTAAAAGCCGATTTAGAGCGCTCAGATTATGTAGATCACGTAAGCCTTTACCGCCACGGTGAAGCCATTTTGCAAACCAATAAAGATTTACACGGCGTATTACTGCAAGGCTTGTATGGCAATAACGGATCGCTATATAAAATTACTGATAAAGTTGTGCAGGGCAATTGGCAGAACGTTTTAAATAATAGCTACAACATAGCTATTAGCCGTTACTTAAGCCGAAAACTTGGCGTAGGTATGGGAGAAAAGCTGCGCGTAATTATGCCTAATGCCTCAACTTACACGCCACTTGGGCGCGTACCTAGTCAGCGTTTATTTAAAATAGCCGCAATATACGAAACCGGCTCAGAGATAGATATGAGCCTTGCATTTACCAGCGGTGCATCTTTACAGCGGGTATTAAAGCTTAACAAAAATACCGCGCCTAACTTAAGTGTGTCGTTACATGAACCCTTTGAATTAGCGCAATTTACAAAGGACAGCCAGCACATTTTACGCGATTACCAAGTAAGTGACTGGCGCAGTAGCCAAGGTACTTTATTTGCCGCGGTTGCCATGGAAAAACGTATTATGTCTATGTTGTTAGGGCTGATTGTATTAGTGGCTGTATTTAATATTGTTTCGGCACTGACTATGATGGTGAGTGAAAAACAAGGCGAAGTGGCGATATTACAAACCTTAGGTTTAACGCCTTCACAAGTACAAAAAGTGTTTATGGTGCAAGGCTTGTATAACGGGGTGATTGGCACCGCGATAGGGGCACTTTTAGGTGTATTGTTTAGCTTATATATTAATGAACTACTCGCTGCTGTAGGGCTAAACCTACTAGCAGGTGTAGAGCTTCCGGTAAAATTTGATGTGCTAAGCCTCGTTATTATTGCGCTTAGCAGTATTGCAATGAGCTTTTTAGCCACTTTATATCCTGCGCGCAAAGCCGCAAAAGTAAAACCAGCAGAGGTATTGCGTTATGAATGATTTAGTTATTAGCTGTCAAAACTTAAGTAAAGTTTATCAAGATGGCCAAAACCAAGTAGAAGTATTAAAAGGGGTGGACTTATCTCTTAACCAAGGGGATATGCTGGCTATAGTAGGCAGCTCAGGCTCAGGAAAAAGTACCTTATTGCATATTTTAGGAACCCTTGATACGGCTACATCGGGTAGCACTAAAATAAAAAATCAAAACGTTGCTAAATTATCGCGAACAGAGCAGGCGGCGTTTAGAAATAAAAACTTGGGCTTTATTTATCAGTTTCACCATTTATTAATGGAATTTAGTGCGGTTGAAAACGTGGCTATGCCGCTACTAATTAAAGGGCTCAACGCAAAAGAGGCGAAAGAGCAAGCCTTGCAAATGCTAGATAAAGTAGGCCTAGCGCATCGCAGTGAGCATAAACCTTCGGCACTGTCTGGTGGAGAGCGCCAGCGTGTTGCTATTGCTCGTGCTTTAGTGACTAAACCCGCATTAGTGTTAGCCGACGAACCTACCGGTAACCTTGATAAGCAAAACGCGATTAAAATTTACGATTTAATTAATGAGCTAAATAAAAGCTTAAATACTAGTTTTGTGGTGGTTACTCACGACTTAGAGCTTGCAGACAAACTAGGTAAAATTGCGTATTTAGATGATGGGAAACTTGCTATAAAAGAGCCGCACCATGTTGCTTAGTTTATTTTTAAGTGAACGCTTTAGAGCGTATTCTGGCCATAAAGACGAAAAAAACGCATTTGTAAGCTTTATTGCCAAAGCCTCTACTGTTGGTATTTTATTAGGGGTGGCGGTGTTAATTGTCGCGCTTTCTGTTATTAATGGCTTTGAGCAGCAATTAGTGCATCGTTTATTAAGTGTGGTACCGCAAGTTGAATACGTAGCGCCTAGCCGACCGATTGCTGATTGGCCTAACAAAGTAGAAAAACTTAAAGCAGAGTCTCATGTTACAGGTGCTGCGCCATTTATAGCAGTAAATGGTATGGCGCAATTTAAAAGCCAGCTTAAAGCGGTAGAAATACGCGGCGTTGAACCTAGCTATGAAGGGAATGTGTCGGCCATAAATCAATTTACCAAAGGCACATTGGTTAGTCAGCTGCGCACGGATGACGTTATTTTAGGCAAGCAAATTGTAAAGCGATTAGGCGCTAATATAGGCGATAATATTACTTTACTCATTCCTAAAATTAGCGAGCAAGGCAAGTCTCTATTAGCCCCTAAACGCGTAACGTTAACACTTGCGGGCATTATAGAAATGGGTGGGCCAATTGACAGTAGCGCTGCATTTATTCACTTAAATAAAGCACAGTCAGTTTTAGGTTACGACGCCAGCCAAGTAACAGGTTTACGTTTGAGCGTAGATGATGTGTTTGCTGCGCATCAAATTGCACTGCGAGTAGGGCAAACTATTAGTGATTATGTGTATGTTTCTAGCTGGTTTAGAACGCAAGGTAGCCTGTATCAAGATATTCAAATGGTACGCACAATTGTGTACATTGTGGTGTTTTTAATTATAGCGGTAGCTAGTTTTAACATTGTATCGTCGCTTGTAATGGAAGTGCGCGAAAAACAAGGCAACATAGCTATTTTAAAAACCATGGGCGCTAAAGACAGTACTATTTTAGCTACCTTTGTCATGCAAGGTTTAACGCAAGCCTTTGTTGGCGTGTTACTTGGCACACTAGTTGGGGTTATATTAGCGCTTAACATTAGTGAGCTGTTTACATGGGTTAGCCAGTTATTTGCAGCTAATCCGCTTGAAGGTGTTTATTTTATTGAGTTTTTACCCAGTAAATTAGTACTCAGTGATATTGGAATAACAGTTATTGTTACCTTTGTTTTAGCTGTACTTGCTACTATTTACCCGGCGTGGCAAGCAACTCGAGTCGACCCTGCCAAGGTGCTGGGTAATTAACAACTCTTAATAGTGTAAATATCAATAGGGCAGCGTGCCTTAAGCTGCTAAACTGCGCGCTCATTTAACGTGGGCGCTCTAATTTAGCCTCGCTCTCTACTCAGGAAATTACTTTGACAAATAACGATATTTTACGCCGTGTTCGCTATACCTTTAATTTAACCGATACTGCCATGGTCGGTATTTTTGCCGCCGCAGAGGCTACAGTTACCACTGAGCAAGTCGTTGCATGGTTAACAAAAGAGGGTGAGCAAGGGTTTGTTAAAATGTCAGACACTGAGTTTGCTACGTTTTTAAATGGCTTTATAAATACAAAGCGTGGCAAGCGCGAAGGCCCACAGCCTGTACCAGAGGCTAAGTTAAATAATAATATTATTTTTATGAAGCTACGTATTGCTTTAAACATGAAAGCAGAAGATGTAATAGCAACACTTGCAAAAGTTGACTTTGAATTAAGTAAACATGAGCTCAGTGCGTTTTCTCGCAAAGTAGAAAATAAACATTACCGTGTGTGTAACGACCAGGTTTTGCGTTTGTTTTTAACAGGTGTTCAGCAGCAGTATCGCCCTGCAGAGTAAATAAATTATTTAACGCTAAAAGCTCAGCAATTGCTGAGCTTTTTTGTAGTTAATGTTTGCGGTTAAGAAAAGGCCTTATCAGTAAGAGATTGCTGCATTTGCTCTCGCATTTTAAACTTTTGCAGTTTGCCTGTTACTGTCATTGGGTAACTCTCTACAAAGCGAATATAACGAGGCATTTTAAAATAGGCGAGTTTGTCTTTTAAAAATGCACGTATTGCTTGATCATCAAGTACTGCATCTTCTTTTGGCTGGATCCACGCACACACTTCTTCGCCGTACTTCTCATCACTAATACCAAATATAGCGGCATCTTGAATACCTGGGTAAGTGTAAAGAACCTCTTCAATTTCGCGTGGGTAAATGTTTTCGCCACCTCGAATGATCATGTCTTTAATGCGGCCAACAATACTCACAAACCCTTCGCTGTCCATTACCCCTAAATCACCAGAGTGTAACCAGCCTTCGTCATCTATAGTGGCTTTTGTTTTTTCTTCGTCATTCCAATAGCAGCGCATTATACCGGCGCCCTTACTGCAGACCTCACCAGGTACACCTATTTTTTGAATGTTACCCAGTTCGTCAATAATTTTAACTTCAGTGTGAGCAAGGGCACGGCCAACGGTTGTTACTTGGCGCTCTATTGATGAGTCGGTTTCGGTTATATTGTTGATTGGGCTGCACTCAGTTTGCCCATACGCAATTAATACTTGATGCATGTTCATTTGTGTTTGTACTTTACGCATGACTTGCTCAGGGCACGTTGAGCCCGCCATTACACCAGTGCGTAAAGTGCTGAGGTTATAATTGGTAAAATTAGGCAGCTCTAGTTGGCTAATAAACATAGTAGGCACACCATGCAGCGCGGTACAGCCCTCTTGCTGGACAACATTAAGCGTGGTTTTTGCATCAAACGCATCGCTTGGGTATATAGCTGCGGCACCTTTACTTACACATAGCAGGCTGCCAAGCACCATCGCAAAACAATGATACAAAGGCACAGGTATGCACAGTTTATCTTGCGCTGTAAAATGCATAGCCTCTGCAACAAATAGCGCATTATTAAGTATGTTCTTATGGGTGAGTGTAGCGCCTTTAGGGTTGCCCGTTGTGCCAGAGGTAAACTGTATATTTATGTCTTGATCCGCGTTTAAATTTGCTGCAATCGCATTTAATTCAAGCTTGTGGGCTGGGGTGGCAAAATTCATCACATCAGCAAACGTAAACATACCAGGGCTTTTTTCATTGCCAATGCGTATTACATTTTTAAGGCTAGGTAGGGCATGTGCATTTAGCTCACCGGGTTCACATTGGGTAAGCTCTGGCGCTAAGCTGTTAAGCATGTCTATATAATTGCTGCCTTTAAAATGTGACGCGGTAATTAATGTGCTGCATTCTACCGAGTTCAAAGCATAGGCTAACTCGTTTGGCCTGTAGGCAGGGTTAATGCAGACCATAATGGCACCTATTTTGGCGCTCGCAAATTGGGTTAAACACCACTCAATGTTATTGGGTGACCATATTCCTACTCTATCTCCTGGTTTAACGCCGATTGCTAGTAGCCCCATAGCGAGTTGATTAACTTCATTTTGAAATGCTTTATACGTTAAGCGTACATTTTGATGGCTAACAACGACAGCGAGCGAATCAGGGTGTTTGTCGACAATAAAATCAAAGTACTCGCCAATTGTTTTATCCGTTAGCGGCGTGCTTTGCGCACCTTTAAAATAGCTTTTTGTGAGCGGTAATGTGTTTATTTGTTCTACTTCTTTTACCGAGCGCGATGGTGTGTGCATGTGCTTCTCCGTATTAATGTGTGTCAGTTACTTATATCAATCCGTGCTGATAAGTCAGTATTCATTTGCTTAGCCACGAATAGCTGTGTAGCAAAATAAAAAATAGTTAAGCGAATTGTTATAGGCTGTAGTTAAAATAAACACAAATTGTCGACAAAGAAAGGGTGGTTAGACTAATGTACTAAGCATAAAGAAAAGTTAAATGGAACGTTTTACAGAGGGGCAATAAAAACTAACTTTTATAAAGGCATAAAAAAAACGCCACTAAATGGCGTTTTTATAGTTTGTTTTAATCGCTTTGTGACTTATAGCTCGTCACTGCGGTAGGTTTTTTTCATAATGTATACATAGGCATTAACAAAAGCGTTTTCTTGGTACTTTTTAAGGCCTGTGTCTTCAAACGCAATAGGTATAGGGTTGCGTTTAAGCTGCTCTTTAATTTCGGTCGTTGAGAACACGCGAACGTCTAACTCTTCAATTAATTGAATCGCTGTTTCCATTTTAAAGCCCTTTGCACTGCCTGCAAATTTACCTTTAGGTTGGCGCTCACGAATGGCAACAGAATCAATTTGGTAATCTTGCATTAGTTTTGCAAAATCAAATTGAAATTTACGCATTATTTCAGTGTCGTTACCGTTACCTAAGGTAAAGCGTGTTTGGCGCACATCGCGAATATCAAATACGTCGTTATCTTTACTTAAAATACAAAGTAGTACATCACTACCGGTAATTTCTACACCACATGTTCTCATTGCTGTTCTCTAATATAACTTAATTGCTTGGTATTATACCCAACATCTAATAAATTGCGAGAGCAAGGCGGCGCAGGTGCATTTTAATAATCAATAAACTCAAGTTGTCACATGCTTAATTTAAATTAGCGAGCGAAAAACAAAAAAATGACAATTTTAGGTAAAATTTCAAGTAATGAACGCGCTTTAAACTTGTAATTGATACTCTATCACGCGACAATATCTTTTTTGTAGTTGAGCAGACTCAGCATCTACATTAGTCATTTATGGCGAAAAATAGTCAATGCTTATTCGTAAAAGCGTTGTCGAGTCATTCTCATTTAATTTATTTAAAAATACACGTGATACATTGTAGGTGTCACCACTGTATGTAAGGATTTATAATGCCAGTTATTACTCTTCCTGACGGCAGTCAGCGTAGTTTTGAAAACCCTGTAAGTACTCTTGATGTAGCTAACGACATTGGCCCTGGTCTTGCTAAAGCAACCATTGCTGGTCGCGTTAATGGCGAGCGTGTTGATGCGTGCGATATGATCAACGAAGATTCGCGCCTTGAGATCATCACCGCAAAAGATGACGACGGCCTAGAGATTATTCGTCACTCGTGTGCTCACTTAATCGGTCACGCAGTTAAGCAGCTTTTCCCAGACGCTAAAATGGCTATTGGTCCAACTATTGATAACGGTTTTTACTACGATATTGATATGGAACATTCTTTGTCTCAAGAAGACTTAGACGCAATTGAAAAGCGTATGTTGCAACTTGCAAAAACAAACTACGACGTAGTGAAAAAAAATGTCAGCTGGCAAGAAGCACGCGATACGTTTGAAGCGCGTGGCGAAACATACAAAATGGAAATTTTGGACGAAAACATCGCAAAAGATGATCGCCCAGGATTATACCACCACGAAGAATACGTAGACATGTGTCGTGGTCCGCACGTACCAAACATGAAATTCTGCCAAAACTTCAAAATAATGAAAGTAGCTGGTGCTTACTGGCGTGGCGACTCTGAAAACAAAATGCTACAGCGTATTTACGGCACAGCGTGGGGCGATAAAAAGCAACTTAAAGCGTACCTTAAACGCTTAGAAGAGGCTGAAAAACGCGATCACCGCCGTATTGGTAAAGCGCTTGATTTATGGCACTGGCAAGAA